>JAEUTS010000088.1 GCA_016787005.1 Bacteroidia bacterium | reverse complement strand
ATAAAATATATGTAGCCGGCCACCGGGGAATGGTGGGTTCTGCAATTATCCGCAGGCTGGAAACATTGGGGTTTACAAATATTGTTACACGCAGCTCAGCTGAAATGGATCTGCGCAACCAGATTGCTGTAGAAACATTTTTTAAAACAGAAAAGCCAGATTATGTTTTTTTGGCCGCTGCAAAAGTCGGAGGAATTAATGCCAACAATACCTTCCGGGCCGAATTTATCTATGACAACCTGCTGATACAATCGAATATTATTCACCACTCATACTTGAATAAGGTGAAAAAACTGTTGTTCCTTGGTTCATCATGCATATATCCTAAGCTGGCACCGCAACCCCTCAAAGAAGAATATTTACTTACCGGGCTTTTAGAGAACACTAATGAACCTTATGCCATAGCCAAAATCGCCGGTATCAAAATGTGCGATGCGTACAGGAGTCAATATGGGTGCAACTTTGTATCAGTAATGCCCACGAATCTTTATGGGCCAAACGACAGCTATGATCTGAATAATTCACATGTTTTACCCGCACTACTGCGAAAGGTTCATGCCGCGAAGGCTAAAGGCAATCCATTTGTTGAAGTGTGGGGCAGCGGCAGTCCGCGCAGGGAATTTTTACATGTTGATGATATGGCTGATGCCTCTGTATTTTTAATGGAGAATTATAATGAACCCGGACAGATCAACATTGGCTGTGGAGAGGACCTGACCATAAAAGATCTCGCATTAATGATCAAAAAGATCGTTGGCTACAAAGGTGAGCTGAAATTTGATTCTTCAAAACCTGATGGAACACCGCGTAAGTTGCTCGATGTTACGAAGCTGCATTCATTAGGTTGGAAACACAAAATAGAGTTGGAAGAAGGTATACGATCTGTTTACGAAAATGTAAAGACAACTAAAATATTTGTTTAGTCATTTGTATTTAATTGAAAATTTAACATAAACACCATGAAATTCAGAGCAGAAATTGATGTAATGCCATTAAAAGCGTTACTTGATCCACAAGGCAAAGCCGTTACCGGCAGTATGAAAAACATTGGTTTGCCCGAAGTACAAAACGTTCGTATTGGCAAACACATTACCCTGGAGTTGGAGGCCCCTTCCAAAGATACCGCCACCACTAAAGTTGATGAAGCATGCAAAAAACTTCTGGCTAACCAAATCATGGAAAGCTATGAGTTTGAAATTTTTGAAAGCAAATAGTCTTTGATGCTCTTGTATTCCTCTTCCATTAATTTCTCTGTTTCAGCACATTCCCCGATCAATGCCTTTGTAAAAAAAATAAAGAGCATTCTGTTGCTTTTCTTTTTTGCGGGATCTGCATTTGCGCAATATAACGAATGGACGTGGATGAAAGGGAGCAACCTTCCACTGGGTGCAGCTGTAACCGGAATTAAAGGCGTTCCCAATATAAACAATACCCCCGGTAGTTCATATGAATCTGTTGAATGGACTGACAATAATGGCATCTTTTGGCTTTTAGATAATAGTTATAATTTTTGGAAATACGACCCCGCAACCAATATGTGGACCTGGATTAATAATGGACCAACAAGTTGGGGTGTACAAGGAATTCCTTCTGCTTTAAATTTCCCGGGCACACATGGCTTTGGTGCCTTATCATGGACTGATAAAAATAATGATCTGTGGTTGTATGCCGGAACTCAGACCGGATGGGACTCCAATTTGTGGAAATACAATATTGCATCAGGTATGTGGACATGGATGAAAGGGCCCGGAACCTGCTCATGTTCCCCTAGAGTATATGGAATCAAAGGGGTTCCTGCAGCAGCAAACAATCCCGGCTCACGCGCAGAAGTTTCCTGTTCTTGGATCGATGCCACCGGTAATTTATGGTTTTTCGGTGGACAAGCTTGCAACGGAAATTGTGGAGGAGCAGGTACTAATGGAGGGTTAAGCGATGTTTGGAAGTACGATATAGGCACCAACAATTGGACATGGATGAGTGGCCCTAACATACCATCTCAAGCTTCTGTATATGGTACAAAAGGAGTTGCATCAGGTTTAAATACTCCCGGAGGGAGATTTGTTTTCGCAAGTGGCAAACAGATAAATGGTGAATTTCTTGTTTTTGGTGGCAATAAAGATATCGGCGTTGGAACAGATTTGAACGACACATGGAAGTATAATTCCGTGACCGATCAATGGACATGGCTTTCAGGTCCAAACCTTTCTAATCAACCTGCTGTGTATGGAACAAAATGTGTCCCAAGTGCGGCCAATGTCCCTGGTTCAGGAAGGGAAGTTAGAATACGCTGGACAGATGACTGTGGTAACTTATGGCTATTTGGAACAGGATTCTTTGGTACATTTCCAACCGTAAATGGAGGGGTAAATGATCTTTGGAGATACAGTATTAAAAATAACACATGGACCTGGGTAAGCGGAAGCAATGTAATTAATCAACCTGGTGTTTATGGAATAATGGGCATAAGTTCACCGGCAAATGTTCCGGGATCAAGAAAAGGCGGAAATGCGTGGAGAACTAAAACTGACTTTTATTTATTTGGAGGGTATGGGTATACAAGTAACAATACTCTGGCTAATTACAATGACCTTTGGCGATACAAACCGGATAAGCCTACTGCATTATTTTCTCACATTGCTTCCGGAGGATGTACAACAGTCGTAAATTTCACTAACAACAGTGCGCCGGGATGCAATGAAATAAAATCATATGCCTGGAGCTTTGGAGACCCCGGTTCAGGAATTAACGATACCTCTTCCGTTGCAAATCCATCACACACATTCAGCAATAACGGAACATATTCAGTAAAACTTGTAGTCACAAATTGTACAGGTAGCCAGGATTCTATAACAAAAAATATTGCAATTAATACTGGAGGTATTGTGGCAACACTTTCAGGTCAAACTAATCCTGTTTGTAATGGAGGAACCGGTACCGTTTCAGTTGGAATAACCGGAGGAAGTTCACCTTATAATTATACCTGGAGTAATGGGCAAACTTCTCAAACCGGTACGGGTCTTGCAGCGGGTAATTACACAATTACAATCAGTGATGCTGCAGGTTGCACTACTACCATTCCTTTTAGTGTTGTATCTCCTCCTCCTATCATCGGGCAGTTTACTAAAGGTACGGCCAACTGTTCAGATTGCGGTTGTAAAGAATGGATCATGGTCACCGCAAGCGGCGGCACAAGCCCATACACTTATTCCTGGTCGACTCCAGCCGGATTTGATAAAAGATATAAAAACAACCTTTGTCCTGGCACTTACAATATAAATCTGAAAGATAAAAACGGGTGCAACATCAATGTAAGCCTAAACACACCCTGACTCAATGAAGAATAAACGCCTAAAAGAGTTGAAATATTTGTACTGCTTCTCTTTAGAATCCAATGGCAGTTTAGTTATTCAACATAACCGGCATTACCAACATCAGTGTATCTGTCTTTTTATTGTCATGTTCGGATGGCAATAAAATACCCGCACGGTTTGGGGCAGACATTTCCAATGTTACACTTTCACTGTCAATATTGGTAAGCATTTCCAAAATAAAACGCGAATTAAACCCGATTTCCATGTCCTCTCCAACATATTGACAGGTAAGGCGTTCGCTCGCTTCGTTAGCATAGTCAAGGTCTTCCGCTGATATACTCAACTCGCTGCCGGCTACTTTAAAACGCACCTGGTGAGTGGTTTTATTTGAAAAAATAGCTACGCGTCTGATCGAATTTAAAAATGCCATACGATCTACTGTAAGTTTATTAGGGTTACTTGCAGGGATTACGGCCTCGTAATTCGGGTATTTACCATCAATTAAACGACAGATAATAGTTGTGCCTATGAATGAGAAGAACGCATTGGTATTATTATACTCTATCTTCACTTTCTCAACAACATTTGGCAAAATGTTCTTCAGGAGATTCAAAGGCTTTTTTGGCAAAATAAATGAAGCCGCGGCCTTAGACTTTGCATCATTCCTGCGATAACGAACTAATTTATGCGCATCAGTAGAAACGAAAGTGAGACTGTCGGCTGCAAGTTGACAAAATACACCTGACATAACCGGGCGCAACTCATCATTACCTGTTGCAAATATGGTTTTATTGATTGCTTCAGCTAAAATTGCGGCATCCACTTCAATTGAAGAAGCTGATTGTATACTGGGAATCTTTGGAAACTCGTCGCCATTCTGCCCCGTCAATTTATATTTACCATAATCAGAACTTATTTCAATACCAAACTTCTTCTTGTCTATGGTGAATGTCAGCGGCTGCTCGGGAAATGTCTTCAACGTATCGATCAACAATTTGGCGGGAATCGCAATACTGCCACTATCCTTTGACTCAACCGAAATAATGGTTGTCATTGTTGTTTCGAGATCAGATGCGGAAATTGTTAACTGCCCCTTTTCAATCTCAAACAAAAAATTATCGAGAATCGGCAAAGTATTGTTAGTATTTAAAACACCTGCAAGAGCTTGTAATTGTTTCAAAAGAGCAGAACTGGATACAATAAATTTCATATTTATAAATTGAGTTTAGATTACCTGGTGAAACATGCCCTCACCCTTTAAACCTGGCAAGCAGCTGACCAGTAAATGTAGCTTATTGAGAAGGATTAGACCTGTCTTTAAAATAAATAGTTATGCACTATTTTTTAACATTATTTTTCAGACTAAAGTAGGTCCCCGGCTGCAGGAGCTTGCCAAAAACAAAATATTGGACGGTAACAAAATCAGCCCCATTGTTAATAAGCGCAAAAATGCGGTCTTTGTCATATATGGCCGGCTTATTCGTAACATGGTCAATTACATCAGGGGCTGCACTTTTGTAAAATATCTTTACAATGTTTTTATTTCCTTTTATATCGGTAAGCGTAATAATATTTACTGGCGAAGAAGCAACTATTGAATCAATAAGAGGCTTCTCGAGCTTTTCAATCAGCTCATATTGAATATTTTGAAAATAACTGATGTATTGTTTAACGGCCAATGTATCGATCGCTGCCAAAGGAAGGTTGGCAGGTAATGACCGCACCTCAAATTTCGCACCACTCAAATTGTTTATTTCAAAACCATCATCGGGTTTCATCGGAAACTCCACCCTCACCGACTTTATTTCAGGAGGAGTATAGCGAAACACCGAACGGTCACGCCAATCGGTTTCATTCGTAAAATAACGGGTAGTCAGGTAACCATCAAAACCAGGAATATAGGTAATATAAGGCACGCTTGAGTTCTCCATTGTTTCCGGATCAGCCAATAACATATATGTACCTAACATATCCTGGGTTTCGGAACCTACGTAGTAGATCTTTATGAGTTTATCACCCTGATAAGCTTCAATTTTTATTCCACCTGCAGCCAATGATTTGATGACATTTTCCTGTGCACTTTTACTGACAGGACTTTTCACTTCAATCTGCTTCATTGTTTCAAGCAGCATATTCACAGCATCATTCCGTGCATAGAATTTATTATTTAAACGCCAAAGCCCGGGCCGCAGTTTTTCAAGAGTGATCGTTCTGTTGTTTTTATCTGCCAAGAAAAGCTTAGATACCCGGCCCGTATCTTCCAATGCAAAATTGCGTAAGCCTTTTCTTAAGGTGCTCTTCTTATTATTTACAATGAACCAAAAGCTGACACTACCAAGAAGTACAAGAAGAATAATTGCTACTTTATTACGTTTCATACTATTAAAGACATTTTATTAAACTTAATCACAACCCCCAACCCCCAACCCTGACAGAGTTTTAAACTCTGTCAGGGTTGGGGGTTGGGGGTTGCAGGCTATGAAGCATACTTTCTTTTTCTTATAAAATACAATACAACACCTAATATAACAATAAATATCACGGGCAATGAAGTATTGATGACCTGCCATTTCACCCGTTCGGCAACGATCTTCTTTTTGTTAAGCATCCGCAACTTAATGTCACGCGCACGTGCCGACATTAAACCCGAATCATCACACAGCCAGTTCACACAATTAAGTATAAAGTTTTTATTTCCATACATTCTCCGTGTATAAACATCATAACCCAATGGCATTGGCTGCCCGTTACGATCAACATTATTCCGGATAACATCTCCATCCGAAACAACAATTATTTTCGCAGGCTTTCCCGTTTCCTTAAAACCAATTGCACTATCCTTTGCAATGCTTGGAGGAATGCGGTTCTTATATAATGATTCGAATTTACCTTCCAATAATACGGCAACAGGCTGAAATGATTTCCTGAATTGATTTTCATCCGGACGAATATTGACCATAGCAAGATTAATACGTACGGGAGAATTGACCACTTTGGTGTAACGCGAACTTTTTAGCAAAATGGTCTTGCGCACATTTTCAGTTTTGATCGTATCGATCGAACTTACAAAATCAAACTTAATGAGATCGAGATTTTTTACAATCGGGTGTTGCTCCGTGGGAATGATCAACGGACTAAAGAACCACGGCATTAATTCAAAACGAGGCTGCTGACCTACAAGTGCCTTATTAACAGGTATAGCAGAACATTGGAGGTCCTGGATAAGATTAGCATTGATGCGCACACCGTATTTAAAAAGCTGATCCTTTAAATTAAGCTCGTTCTCTAAACCCAGTGTAGCAGCACTTTTCCGTAAACTATCGTAACTCACATAAACAGGATCAATCAGCCAAAGAACGTTTCCTCCATTCATAATGTATTGATCAATAATAAATTTGTCTTTTTCATCGAATGCGCTATCCGGCCTTGCAATGATAACTGCTTTTAATCCATCAAGTCTTTTCAGCTGACTATTAATTGTAACGCGCTCAATATCGTAGTATTCACTTAGGCTTAACGCTACGTCGGCGATCTGGAGTGAATCGATCTCCCGTTGTCCGTCAATAAAAGCTACACGGGGCTTTAAACCCTTATTAAGCCGGCGGATTGTGTTTGAAAACTCATATTCCAGTGCCTGCACCGAGTTGTTTAACTGTTCATTTGGATCGACTCCTGTTTGTGTATTAAGGAGCTGCCATGGCAGTTCGCGACCTTTAAAAGTAACAATTGCACCCGGGAAAATGATCTGCTGACTGACACCTTTTTCTCCTTTTACCTCAAGATTGGTGGCCCGCAGACCTTTTTTATCCAACTGTTCATATAATTGCCCGCGTTGCTTTTTGTCGGTTATCGCATTGGGGTCTACAAATTCATATTCAATATTGTCTCCTGAATAAGCTCTGAACTCGTCAAGCAACTCTTTAGTAGCATCACGAAGCCTTTTAAAACCAGGAGCTCCCGGAAAATCTCCATCAAGGTATATCTTAACGAACACTACATCATCAAGATCCTTGGCAAGCTGAATTGAACCTGGCGTAAGTGAAAATCGCTTTTCAGAAGTAAGATCAAAACGGTAAAAAACAAACGAACATATATAATTCAGCAGGATAATTATTATCACACTCAATGCCAGGTTGAGTATATCACGCTTTTTTTGAGGCCGTATGTTTGCGTTATCTTTTACCATTTCCGGCTTTCGAGTACAGTACGTGTTGAAATTACAAACACAGTAATAAGGCTGACAAAATAAATTACATCGCGGGTATCGATAACACCACGGCTCATAGAAATATAATGATCGTTAATACCAAGAGAAATGATGATGTCATCAATTTTTCCGAATAATGCAAGTGAACTAACGTACTCGAATCCTGTATAACAGCAGAAACACAAAAACAGAGCTGTGATAAATGCGGTTACCTGATCGCCGGCTATAGCTGAAGCGAATACACCAATTGCCACAAAGGCCGAAGCCAAAAACAACAAACCTATGTATGAACCCCACATGCCGCCTGTATCAATGTTTCCCGGAGGATTTCCCAAATGGGAAACACAGTAATAATAGGCGAGTGTAGGAAATAAAGAAATGACAACAAGGATAACACCCGCAAAATACTTCGCCAGGATAATCTTCAGGTCAGTAAGCGGACTTGTCAATAAAAGTTCGATGGTACCACCTTTCTTTTCGTCAGCAAATGTCCGCATGGTAATAGCAGGGATCAGAAATAAAAAAACCCAAGGAGCAATTAAAAAGAGTCCATCAATATTGGCAAAACCATTGTCCAGAATATTAAAATCCATCGGCAACACCCACAAGAAGAGTCCTGTTGTCAACAAAAAAAACACAATGGCAAGATAACCGACAAGTGAATTAAGAAATGAATGAATCTCCTTTTTTAAGAGTACAAGCATAAATTGCTTTAATTGTGAGAACAGATGTTAAAGTTAGCAAAATCCACGCTTCTCCAATAAAACAGGAACAAACTCATTATCAATGATTTTGGCTGTTTCTGTGCACAAATTGGACGAGAATAGCGTCCCTTTTATATGAAGGATGTTGAACTATGTCGAATTTTTTCATGTATATACATATAAAAGAACTTATTATCGCAACTTTATACAGAATATTACGTATCAATACTCAAATACTACGCAATATTCTTAGTAAATACCTATAAATAAGAATATTACTTACTTTTAATATTAGTATTGCATTGGCAAACTATGTCCTATAAAATTTCCTAAATGCAGATAATAAATCAAAGCAAACTAAATGAACAGGGTAAGATCCAACTGAGTACAGTGAGGAGGGCCTGGCAGTTGTTAGTTAATAATTGGTACATAGTTGCAATTGCTTTGATTGTAGCAATAAGCAGTTATATCTATTATGCTGCCACACGTGTCGAAGGTGCGCTTGCACAATTACAAATTTCACTCAAGTACAACGAGGCAAACGCCAAGAACTATACGGACTACTCTGATGAAATGACAGGGATAAATGCCCCAAGCATATTGCAAAAGACTATTGAGAGTCTCAATCTGGATGTCTCCTATTTTGTAAAAGAAAAACAAAACTTTGTAGAAATATTTGGCAAACAACCATTTATAATAACAACGGGTCTTATAGACCCCACCCTGCAGGAACAGTTCATTAAGTTCAATATTATTAATGAAAACCAGTTCGAGTACAGTTACGACAAACTTGGTACAACAATTAAAAAACGCTGCTTCTTTGACAGCGCTATAGTAAGCCCGGATTTAAAATTTCTTATAGAGAAGAATTTTCCCGGTGATACACTTACAGATCAGCAGAAACAGACGGATTACTTTGTTCAGCTACATGACAAATCTTCCCTTATTGGAAAATATCAATCTTTACTAAGCACTAAGCTTACAAAGGATCTGGCAGTATTACAGGTCACATACAGAGATATTTTTCCTGCAAGAGCAGTGGCTTTCCTTGACACACTTGCAAAAGTCTATTTAAATAGCACCATCAAATCGCAGATCGAACGAAATTACAAAATGGTTGGCGGTATCGACAAGCTGTTGCGTGGAACTGAAGGAATTTTAAGGAATGTTGAAGACAGCCTGCGAAAATACAGCATGAAAACCGGGATGATGAATGAAAATATTGCTGAACAAAAATATGTTTCGGAATTAACAAATCTCATGCTGGATAAAAGAAAACTTGAATTGCAGAAAATCATGCTGGCTGACCTGGAAAAGTATATAATAGAGAACAAAAACAATAAAGGCCTTCCTCCTCCCTACTTTGGCGAAATCGATGACAATTTCCTGCAAACCAGCTTATCTGAATTATATGATATGCACTTAAATAAAAATGAAAATTTATTTGATGCTACAGAGAAGAGCGCTATTATCAATAAAATTGACAACAATTACGATAACAGAAAAAATGATCTCCTGAAATACATCCAGAACGGCCAAAAAACAGTTGATGATAAAATAGCATACTTCCAAAAACAGATCACAGCTATTGATGAACCTTCTGAAAAAGGAAACCTGTTTAACAACAATCAGATGTACTTAATGGATTTGAAACGGCAACTGAAAGTAAATGAAGCAATGTACATGAACCTTTTGGAAAAAAGGAACAATATACTTATTGCACAGGCTGCCATGGCACCTGAGTACAAGATATTTGAGTCTGCACATATCATTGAGAGAAGCAAACCTGCTGATAAAGGAAAATTGTTTTTTTATATCATAATAGCCTTAGCTGCAGCCGCCGGGATTATATATATCAAAAACTTTTTTTATGAATCAATCGAAACGATGGAATATTTGAAATCAAAAACCGCCATCCCTATTTTAGGCGAAATGCCATTCATCGAATTAAGCAAGAAAAAATTCAACACTATATACGACACCCTTAATCACCCGCTCGGATCGTCACTTTTAGGATCAATCCGTACAAATCTCGAATTTGAACTTGCCGGAAAAAAAACAAAAGTCATACTTATAACCTCACACAATTCGGCCGAAGGAAAAACCTTTAATGCCGTTAACCTGGGTGCTATTCTGGCAAAAACAAAAAAAAGAGTTTTGCTATTGGACATGGACTTCCATAAACCCAACCTTGCGAATGTATTGGGATTAAGAAATAAAGAAGCCGGTATGAATGAAATATTTGAAGGAAAGCTAAGTATTCCGGAAGCAATTATTAATACAAAAGTCGACAACCTTTTTGCGATAGTTTCCAAAACAACCATAAATGAAGCATCGGAAAAAATACTTACTGAAACAACCAAAAAGATAATTGATTACGGGAAAGAGAATTTTGATTATGTTATTATAGATACTCCTCCCGTAGGTATAATTTCTGATGCGATGACACTGATGCAGTTCACTGACTTAAATATATATATTCTGAACGCAATAGCCCCATATCAAAATTCGCTGACTCAAGTAGATGAGATCATTGAAAAGAATCGTTTTAAAATACATCTCATTCT
>JAEUTS010000072.1 GCA_016787005.1 Bacteroidia bacterium | reverse complement strand
GCTTGTTCCGCCATTTGCACTAATGGTTGCGCTACCATTGTTCCCGGCATAACATATAACATCCACACCCGAAAGAGTTGCAGTAAGAGCCGCAGGAGCAGTCAGAGCAACGGATGCTGTGGCACTGCAATTGTTTTTATCAGAAACAGATACAGTATATGATCCGGCAGTAATGCTATTGAAAACAGCAGAAGTGAGTGATGTGGTTCCGGAGGATCCATTAGTCCAGCTATAGGTATAAGGTCCGGTTCCGCTTGCAATTAATAAAGTAACTGATCCCGTTTGTCCGTAACAGTTTATGGGATTACTTACAATTGTTGACAGGGAAGGACCTGTTATATTATTGATTGTAGAAGCACTGCTTGCAGTACAACTCTTGCTATCGGTTACAACAAGAGTATAAGTAGCCGCGGAAAGATTATTTGCTGTTGGTCCGGTTGAACCATTGCTCCAGTTATACGTAAATCCGCTTGTTCCCCCCGTTGCCGTTGCGATAAGCGTTCCATTACTTCGACCACATACTTCATTAAATGCGGTTATACTGCTTATTGTAACGGGTGATGCCGGCTGAGTAATTGAAATTGTCTTAACAATTTTACAATTTGACGCATCGCTGATGGTACATGTATAGATAGCCGCGTTCAGATTGTTTACTGTTGCGGTTGTTAATCCGTTGTTCCATTGGTAAGTGTATGGGCTTGTTCCTCCTGTGGAGGAAACAACCGCAGAACCATTGTTTGAACCATTACAGGTAATGTCAGTTGAACTCATTGACACCACAGGAGGGGAACCCACAATGATATAATTGTTAAAGGATTGAGTCGACGAGCCTCCGCTGTTAGTTGCAATAAGTGAAACACTGTAGGTTCCGGGTGTATTGTATTTCACACTTGGATTTTGAAGTGTTGAAGTGGAAGGTGTTCCGCCGCTAAACGTCCACAACCATGATGTTGGCTGTCTGGTACTTTGATCAGAGAATTTCACAGTATCACCGACACATACTTTTGTTTTATTGGCCGAAAAATCGGCTACAGGAGTGCATATCGTATAATTTATCATTGGTCCCGGGCCGCAGCCATTTGCAACAATGCTTCTGCTTTGAACATCATTTCCGCCGGCGATATCGTTCGAGCTAAGAACCCTTCTGTATTGTCCGTTTGAAATGGCATAATTTAAAATAGCTGTAGAATTAATTACGTGGCCTAGCTGTCTCCCATGTCCGAGTTCATGAGAAGCAATGGATTCAAAATCATATTGACCAGAAGTGGGAATGGCAGGACCATACTGCCATGTTTGCGGACTTATATTGCTGCCGTTGTCGAAAACAAGATCATGTTCTTTTACATACCAAACCAGGCCTCCGGATGAACAACCTGCATAGAATGTATAGCAGGTTCCTAATACGCCTGCAGGCAAGGGGTCGTTGTCATCAAATGTTACAAGATTAGTATTGTCGCTTGCATGAGAATTTATAGTTGTTGTAGAACCAATAGTCCAGTTAATCCCTGTATTACAGCGCCATGTACCTAATGCCCTTATGAAACTGGCATTTGCCGCAGAATTAGAGCTGAATGCTGTATTCATTTGCCAGGTATAGCCTCCGCTTCCGTTACTATTCACATGATCAGTTAAATAGGCCCCCATACCACTTCCGTCATCATAGCTCACATTCAATTCAGAATAGCTGACGGTAAGAAGCGAACTGCTGGTCGCAGAACTTCCCTGTGTTACTTGAATAGTGCCGGTACCGGCCTTGGTAGGTACTTCAACAACGATCTGGTTGTCGCTCCATGAAATGTATTGAGAGGCCAGTGGATTAATATAGTTTGAACCGCCATTGTCAGAATTTTTGAAACCAACCACTCCGCTGCCCCGTGTTGCCCCGAAGCCGCTTCCTGTAATGGTTAATTGTGATTTTGTTCCAGCTGTAATTATTGCAGGGTTAAAACTACTAATGACAGGTGCTGCTGCGGTTTTTGCAGTGCTTTTAAAGTAACTGCTTAAGTCGAATGGTTTTACAACAGAAAAAGCCTGCTGTGTTTGATCAGTAATGACATCGTAAAGTTCTGTGATTACATTATGGTATACGTGAAATGGGTCTGCCGCTGTGGCGGAAAAAGGGTCGTAGCGGATAAAACCCTGCATGCCCGCGTAAACAGCATAGTTCGGGTATTGATTGTTATTATCAACGGGAGTTGCGGGAACATTGGATGAACAGGTAAAGAGGCCGACCTCGCCAATACCAAGCTCTATACCCGAGCTTACAGTAACGCGTTCAAGGCCTACTGTTCCACCTTCGGTAATAATATTTATTGTAGAAACTGTTGGCACACCTTTAAACACTTTATATATCTCCAGTGTATTGCTGGTAAATATCATCCGGTGACGGGCATCCCAAAACGACGACCGGTTTATTACTTTGCCTTCTACGATCAGTTCAGAGGTATTTATTCTGTCGGTAAGCGGGACTTCTTTTAAAAGACATTGAGCGCTGAAAGAATGCGCGGCAATCATTAATAATAAAATGAATATGTATTTAATACCTGTTTTGGTCATTTAAAAAGAAAGTGTGTGGTGCCACTAATATTCAATTTCAATCTGATAATATATCCGTCTTTTTTTGAATGCTTGCAAAGATAAAATATTGTCAAATCTTTTGGGCAATATTCTGTTTCTTTTTGCTGCTGATAATGCCCTTTCGGCTTGTTTTTAAGAAAAAAAATCCTTATATAAATGATCGTGAAATTTCAGTGATAGGGTGTGTTTTTTACCGGCAAATGCACATTTTTGGATGAGGTATATGGAAGTTTAAGGATTCAGTTTATATTAATTGAAATAAGTATGATCGATATCAACGCGCATATGATGCCTGCAATGTTAAGTGTTGATAACTTTTCCTTGAAAAACAGGTAAGCGGTGACTGCCGAGACCGCGACCACACCCATATTGTTTACAGGATATAAAATACTGCTTTCGAATAATTTCGAATCAAGTGCTTTTATCAGGGTGAATATTGAAAAAAAATTCGGGATCCCTAAACATATACCTGCCACGATATTTTTGAATTCAATTCTTGTTTTTTTCAATATTAACCTGACGAAAAGGATCGAAACACCCGCAATAAAAGCAGCTCCAAAAGCCACGGCCAGAAACAATTCATTGTTTTTTCCGTGCAGGTGGTTAACCTGGGTATAATTTACTATTACATCAATAATCCCACTTCCGATGAAAACAATAACAGGTAACAGTATCAATTGTTTGCCGCTTAGCGGAGATAGAGAAGTGTTCTCTCTTCTGGATGTCATGTAAACGGCCGCGAGAGCGAGCATAATGCCGGCTGTTTTCTGAACGGTTATTGGATCTTTGTACAGGTAGAATGCAACGGAAACCGGAATAACCAGCGACATTTTGTTCGCAACCGTAGCGGCGGAAATGCTTATCCGTACTACAGTTAACGAAACAGTATAGAAAATAGAAATAAATAATCCACCAAGCAGTATACCTATGGGCAACCATTCCGGAAAATGTTCTGTGCCGGAAGTTGTATCTCCTGTTAAAAAGCCGATCGAAGCGGCAGTGAGGTAGTTGAAAACAAGAGCCTGGAATGTATCGATTTTATATTTTTCAAAAACCTTGAAAAATAAAATCAACGAACTGGTTAAAAGAATACTTAGTAATAGGTAGATCATCCACTATAGCTATTTTCGCCCGCTACTTTTTTTCACTCGCCCCTCGTCTCTTTCACTCATCACTTTTACCCAATGGCATCAATAATATCCTGCTTGGTGATAATATGGGGAACCCCTGCTTCATCTTTTACGAGTACAGCTGTACTTTCTTTAGTGATCTTTTTTGAAACATCCTGTATGCTTGCTGAAGCATCAACAAAGGGGAGCGGGGCCTGCATCACCACTTCTACTTTTTGATTCCGTAAATCAGGTTTCTCGAGAAGTTTTTTGAATAGCACAGAATCGCTGATGGAACCGATAAATGCCCCTTTTCGTGTAATAGGAATTTGCGAAATATTATACCGTGTCATTTTTTCGAGAGCAGCACTGATGGGTGTTTCCGGTTCCATCGTAATAAGTTTATTGTGCTTATGGCTTTGTATAAGATCAATGGCTTTGGTTTTTTCTCCGACAAGAAATCCGCGATCACGCATCCATTCATCGTTGAACATTTTTCCGAGGTAACGGGTGCCGTGATCATGAAATATTACCACTACTACATCATCTTTTCTAAAATTATCTTTCAGTTGCAGCAAGCCCGCAATGGCTGATCCCGCCGAGTTTCCGACAAATATACCTTCCTGCCGGACAATCTCACGTGTATATATTGCCGCGTCCCTGTCAGTTACTTTTTCAAAATGATCAATCACATTGAAATCCACATTCTGCGGAAGAAAATCTTCCCCTATACCTTCTGTTATGTATGGGTAAATTTCATTCTTATCAAAAATGCCTGTCTCTTTATATTTTTTGAATACCGAACCATATGTATCAATACCCCAGACTTTAATTTTCGGATTTTTTTCTTTTAAATATTTCCCGGTACCGCTTATAGTACCGCCAGTTCCCACACCTACAACAAGATGTGTGATCTTACCTTCAGTCTGTTCCCATATCTCCGGGCCGGTTGTTTCATAATGTGCCTGGGCATTCGATGGATTATCATATTGGTTGGCTTTCCATGAATTTGGTGTTTCTTTTTCAAGTCGTGATGAAACAGAGTAATAGGAGCGGGGATCCTCAGGAGCGACATTAGTAGGACAAACGATCACCTCTGCACCAAAAGCGCGAAGGGCATCTACTTTTTCTTTACTCTGTTTATCTGTTGTAGTGAAAATACATTTGTATCCTTTTATGATGGCGCACATGGCCAGCCCCATACCAGTATTACCGGATGTTCCTTCAATGATAGTATAGCCGGGTTTTAACTTCCCTTGCTTTTCAGCATCCTCTATCATTTTCAAAGCCATGCGGTCCTTAATGGAATTGCCGGGGTTAAAAGTTTCAACTTTAGCCAGGCAAAGGGCCTTAACGTCCTTAGTGACCTTGTTTAATTTAACCATTGGTGTATGGCCTATGGTTTCGAGTATGTTATTGTAATACATAGTAAGTTTTTTAATAAATTACCATTTTAGGCTAAAGCCCAATTCGTTTATAGTTTCACTACCCGGTACTAAGGTCTGAGAAATGAAAAAGCCCCCACCCCTTAAAATTTGACTTTAGTCCAACATGATGGCTAAAATACTAAGATTAGCTGAATCGTATCGCCTTTACCGGGGTGATTTTTGAAACAATAAATGAAGGGACCAGTAACATCATAAGGCAGGTAAGGAGTGTTCCGGCATTCAGAAGCAATACCTGTACAACATCAATGTTGATAGGTACTACGGGTACATAGTATGTTTCTTCAGGTAGTGTGATGATCCCAAAATTATGCTGTACCAGGCATAGTCCCAGGCCAATGATATTACCCCAGAATAGTCCCAGCCCTATCAGGTAAGCGGCGTTATATAAAAACACCTTCTGTATATTCCAGTTGGTTGAGCCAAGCGCTTTTAATATTCCGATCATATTAGTGCGTTCAAGGATGAGTATTAGAAGTGCCGATATCATGTTAATGGAAGCAACAAGCACCATGAGTCCGATCACGATCATCGCGTTTACATCCTGCAAGTCAAGCCAAGAAAAAATTGTTTCATTTACCTGTCGTATCGTTTGCGCTATCAGGTCCTGGCCTACTAATTCATCAACAGCTTCACCGGCCTTATCAATATTGTCGAAATTATTGATCGCTACTTCAAAGCCTCCCACCTGGTTTTTATCCCAATAGTTTAGTTTCTGTACCTGGGCTATGTCAACAAACACCATTTTTTTATCATACTCGTCAAAGCCTGTGCTGTAAATTCCGCTGATAAAAAACTCCTTTACACGCTCTTCGTATTGTACGGTGCAGGCAGAGTCGTTGTATTTCTTTTGTGTGATAAAATAGATCAGCAGGCGGTCATTCAACTTTTTGTCAAGGCGTTCGGCAATATTTTTTGATATAACAATTTTTTTTCCGAGTTCATTGTTGTTCACTTTAAATACATCACCTTCCTTTAGGTTTTTTTTGATAAAGCTCCAGTCGAAATCACTGTCAATGCCCTTCAATAATACGCCTTCATTATCTGTTTTTGTTTTTATTAATCCGTTTTTAACGGCAAAGGACTGTACGTGTTTTACCTCCGGGAGTCTTTTTAATAGCGGAAAGAAGTCCTGCTGCTTGTTGATTGGTGCGGGTTCCTGGGAAGTGTTATTGTCGTAATTGGTAATTTGTATATGCGCACCAAAACCAATTATCTTTTCCCGTATTTCATACTGAAAGCCGGTTACAATGGCAATGGTGATGATCATTACAGCCATTCCCAGGGCAATTCCGCCTACAGCTATCCGTACAATTGGGGTTGATATCTGCTTACCTTGCCGCCCGCCGCCTAAAATACGTTTAGCTATAAAAAATTCTGCATTCATTTGGGATAAAAATGTTTACGAATTTACGAATTTTAAGGGTGTTTGTATCTGACTTTTACAGATCATTTAATTACCATAGAACAGGAATTGAACCGTATATTCGTATTTGTTTTTTAAGACATGTGTAAAATTTTAATTGTTCTGTTTCAGATCACCTGCCTTAGCCTGTTTGCACAGGATCTGGTACAGATTGATAATGCCGTGAAAACAGCTGCCGATGTGAAAGTGGGCGCGCAGCGTTTCGATAACTATCTGCCCCTCCTTAGGGGCAAAGCGGTTGCAATTGTGAGTAATCAGACTTCGTTGGTAGGGAATACTCATTTACTGGACACCTTGCTTTCGCTTGGAATTACTGTGAAAAAAATATTCGGACCTGAACATGGCTTCAGGGGAACTGCCGATGCCGGAGCAGATGTTAAAACGATAAAGGATAAAAAAACAGGCATACCCGTTATTTCACTTTATGGTAAAAAGGAAAAACCTTCAGCTTCCGATTTGAAAGGCATTGATGTTGTTGTCTATGATATACAGGATGTAGGTGTTCGTTTTTACACCTACCTGTCAACCTTGCATTATGTAATGGAGGCTTGTGCTGAAAATTATAAACAGGTAATTGTACTCGACAGGCCCAATCCAAACGGGTATTACATTGACGGACCAATACTGGAAGAAAAATATAAGTCTTACGTGGGTTTGCACCCTGTGCCAATTGTATACGGTATGACTATTGGTGAATACGCCCAAATGATAAACGGGGAGAAATGGTTGAAGCACGGTATACAATGCAGTCTGAAGGTAATACCTGTTGAAGGCTATAATCACAGTGATTATTATGAACTCCCTGTAAAGCCATCTCCTAATTTACCGAACATGGCTTCTATTTATCTGTATCCTTCACTCGCTCTTTTTGAAGGTACTGTTGTAAGCGTTGGCCGCGGCACGGAAACACCTTTTGAAGTGATCGGTCATCCTAAATTGCAGAATACAAAATTTCAATTCACCCCGCATAGTATTCCCGGGGCAAGTGTCAATCCGCCCTATAAGGACGAATTATGTTATGGTTTCGATCTGCGCAACTTTGGCGATCTGTTCATAAAAAATACAAAGAGCATTTATTTATATTGGTTGCAGGGTACTTATAAAAACACTCCTGATAAGGTGACTTATTTTAACAACTACTTTAATACGCTTGCCGGAACCGGAACCCTTAAGCAGCAAATTGTTGATGGAGTTGATGAAGTCACTATCCGCAAGAGCTGGGAGCCCGGCCTGAAGCAATTTAAAGAGATACGTAAAAAGTATTTGCTTTATAAAGATTTTGCCCCCTAAGTCCTCCAAATGTAAGATTTGCAGGCGCAAAAAAAGTCCCTCATTCGGGGGGACATAGGGGAGGGGGCAAAACAAAACAACCGGCACAGATTAACTCCATACCGGTTGTAATGAATACAAATTAATTTATTATTTCAAATGTTTAGAAAGGTGTTTAGACATTTCAAACATAGATACCTGGCCTTTGCCGCTGAAAATAGGTTTCAGTTTAGCGTCAGCGTTGATCATACGTTTGTTCTTTTTGTCTTGCAGGCCATTTGATTTGATATAAGCCCATAATTTTTTAACAACCTGGCTGCGAGGAATAGCGTTCTTTCCAACAACTTCTGCTAAAGCAGCGCTTGGTGTGTAAGGTTTCAATAGTGCCGCGTTTGGTTTGCGTGCCGATTTTTTGGCTGGAGCTTTCTTAGCAGCTTTTTTCGCCGTTTTTTTTGCCATGATTTAATTTAGATTTAGAGTTAAATGTTTGTTTTACCGAGGGTAAATATAGATTATTTCCAAATTACCCAAGGGAAATTTTATCAGTACTTATTCACTATTTGTCAGGGAGTAGTTAGAAGTTGGTGATCGGTGATCAGTTTGTCAGGGAGTAGTTAGAAGTTGGTGATCGGTGATCAGTAATCAGTGATCGGTGATTGGTAATGAGTAATCGGTTGTTGGGTTGATTGTGGAATCAATAGCATTTTTTCTTGCTCGTGACTTGTTGATAGCAGAGAGACATTGTAGTTTAGCTTTCAGGAAAATGAGAAAAGCGGCGACCGATTTTTGAAAGTAGAAAAATGAATCATTCGATTCGAAAGAGATTTAATTTACTGAACAATATTGTACTTTTCGAGAAGCCAAGTATGATTACTGTCTAGTAATACCTTTTTTACAATGCCAATATTTTTTGCAATATAAACCTGTGTCCTGTTTTTTCTTTCCGCATATTGGTAAGTATCATCAAATCTAACAACACTTTTATAACCCCCTGATTGTATAATAATGCTATCAAACGTTCCATAACAGGTGAGCGTTTCAGAATTTATTCCATCCCCCCCCCCCAATCCATAAAAAACACTTCCAAACCCTGAAGTAAAAAAATAAGAATAGGTTATTTTTCGGATACGTTCAACGGAGAGTTTATTTTCTACCAACATTATTAATAATTGCTCCATTTTGTTAATAAAACAATCAACATTTAAATCGCTTCATAGATGGACCTTTCATTTACTTATCAACAGGTATTAACAGCCAATTAACAAACGATAGGTTGATAATTTAAAAATTATAAAATATTGATTATCAATAAATTAAATACTTTTAATTAAAGTTTTAGATTTTGTTAATTTGAATCCGAATTCGGGAGGGATACTAAAAGGCGAATGGGAAGAAATTGAGGACTAATTTAAGACTTTTGCCGGTCTCATTGCATGATTATGCCGCTCACCAATTTGCTGTCGCCACATGGCATGATACAGGCCCATTTGCTTTAGCAATTCATCATGTTTACCCGATTCAATGATACGGCCTCGCTCCAGTACAAATATCCGGTCGGCATGCATGATGGTTGATAAACGATGTGCTATCATAACCGTAATGCGATCTTCGCCACCCGATACATCTCTTATGGTCTTGGTTATCTCTTCTTCTGTCAGCGAATCAAGAGCTGAGGTGGCTTCATCGAAAATAATTAAATGAGGTTTGCGCAAAAGGGCGCGGGCAATAGAAAGGCGTTGCTTTTCACCCCCTGACACTTTAATGCCGCCTTCACCAATAACTGTTTCAATACCATTTGTGGCACGGGCCAGTAAATTCTGGCAGGCGGCTTTATTCAGAGCGTCCATACATTCGGCATCAGTGGCGGAGGGGTTCACGAACAGCAGGTTCTCTTTAATTGTTCCCGAGAATAGCTGTGTGTCCTGCGACACAAAACCGATCTGCCTGCGGAGTTCGTATATATCAATATCCTGTTCGGGAATGTTGTTGTATTTAATAGCCCCGGAAACAGGCCTGTATAAACCAACCAGCAGCTTCACCAATGTTGTTTTACCGGAGCCGGAGGGGCCAACAAACGCAATCGTTTCGCCGGTTTTAATCTCAAAGCTTATTCCATCGACAGCGTTAGTCCCCGCGCTTTGGTGGCGGAATACCACCTCATTGAATGAAAGTGAATTTACAGAACCCAGTTTTACAGGGTGAGCAGGTTTGGGCTCTGGCGACTTGTTCATCAATGTTTCAAAATTTTGCAGAGAGGCCTGTGTTTCACGGTAAATGGCTATAACATTACCCAACTCCTGCAACGGTCCGAAAATGAAGAATGAATACAACATCAATGTGAAAACCTCTCCGATATTTATCTGCCCCCTGAAAACAAGGAAGTATAACATGAATACAAGACAGGTGCGTAAAAAGTTAACGGCAGTACCCTGTACAAAACTCAGGCTGCGAATGTATTTTACTTTGTTGAGTTCAAGTTTGAGTATTTTTTCTGTAACAGTGTTTAATCGTCCGATCTCCTGCTGTGTAAGCCCGAGGCTTTTTACTAACTCAATGTTCCTTAATGATTCGGTGGTAGACCCTGCGAGAGCTGTAGTTTCGCCCAAAATAGTTTTCGATACAGTTTTTATTTTTTTACTTAACAGAGAGCTTATTACCCCAAGCACCGGAACGGTCAACAGGAACAATGGAGCGATGACCCAGTGAACGCGTATGGCGTACACTACAACAAAAACAACACCCACCAACGATTGAAATACCACATTCACAAACGATGTAATGAACTTTTCCGAATCGGAGCGCATCTTCTGGATCTTGCCCAATGTTTCTCCGCTACGCTGGTCTTCAAACTCATGGTAAGGCAGTTCAAGTGAGTGTTTGATCCCATCTGTATACATTTTCGCACCTGTGCGCTGTATAATAACATTTGTAAAATAATCCTGGAAGTTTTTGGCAATGCGCGATACCATAGCCACACCCATAGAAGCAAGCAGCAGAAAAATGATTTTATTAAAAAATACCGGTAACGATCGTTCGGTAGTAGTATCCGTAAAAAGAGTGGCAAAGCGGTTCATAATCTTCCCGCCAATATAGGGGTCAGCCAAAGAGAAACATTGGTTAATGGCCGCGAGCAAAAGAGCAAGGATAACTAATGCCCAATGATTTTTTAAATAGGAGAAGAGTAGTTTCATGCTGCGGACAAAGGTAGTAAATGTTGGCGGTTCGCGGTTCAGGGTTCAATGTTCAATGTTTTTGTGATCTGAACAGAACTGACCCCGAAAATTAAAAATCCTTACTTGTATAGGATCCGGCTTCTTTGGTGCTGGTCTTTTGTCCGTTTTTGTACACGATGATGAACGCGTCAGCAACACCCTGGTCAACCAATATCTTTTTGTAATTTTTCGCATCATCGTAATTGCCGAAACTTCCAACGGTAAGTAAGGTCATAGGACCTTCTTCATTAAGAACAATTCCCTCTATCTGGATGAATTTGCGGGCCATATCTTCGTTCATCTTCTCGCGTGTACGATAGGCGCCTATCTGCACTTTGTATTCGAGCTTGGCCCATTTTTTCACCTGGGCGTTCACCACTTCCATGTTAAACGCATTCATTACTTCCTGTTCAAATTTAGCTTTGGATGTTATGTCAACAATAAACGCATCCTTGTAACCCGCTTCAATTATAGCCTTTTTAAATGCCTCGGCAGTGGCGCGGATGGATGTGCCGCCAACAACGTAGCGTATAATACCCTCTTTGTCGACAAAGCTCTTTACGTTTTTCAGATTTGGGAAGTTGGTATTAGGCAATTGCTGTGCGAATGCTCCAACCTGCACTGCATACAACGGATCTTTTTTAGAGAAAACAACTTTGCGCATTTTTAAACCCTTTACCAATTCAATATTCCCTTTAAGTTCCGGTTTAGCTGGTTCTGAGGGAGCCGGCGTTGGAGTAGTGGTAGGAGTAACAGCAACCGGTTCCGCGGGTTTTTGAGCAGCAGGTGCGGGTGCTTCAAGTTTAGGTTCTTCAACAGGTGCTTTTGGCGCGGGCGCTGCTGCAAGTTCCGGTCCGATACATTCACCGAGCCGTGCGCGGGCATCCTGTACATAATCGTTCGAATTATCACCTATGATGGAAATGAATTCATTAAATACTTTTTTGGCGTCATCGCAGCGTTTGTGGTAACAGTAGCAAACGCCCAGGTAATAGAGAGTATATACAGGTGTCCTGCGTTCCTTGTAATAACTTGGGTTGTATTCATTGGTATTATATTTTAACGCATATTCAAGCAGTTCAAGCGCTTTGTCTTTTTCGGTGTTTGTAGCAACATAACAAACACCTATCAGGTATTTAAGATTGGGGTTGTCGGGATCCATTTTATCCAGTTCGTACAACATAGGCAGCGCTTCAGTAAATTTCTCGAAACGAAGCGTAATAACCACCTGGTTAAATTTATTAATGAATTCTCCGCTTTCGTTGTCAATGGCAAAGCCGAGGCCAGCAAAGCTGAATGCTAAAACAATAAATATCTTTTTCATGAAAAACAGTTTTTTACATAAAACCAAAATTAGCCCTATTAAGGGCCTAACCAGAAGGGGTAATTAAAAGGAATTAAACAATGAGATGTTAATAAGCGTGAGGGATAGAAAATAATAGGATTGTTAATCAAGTTCGGCCATCAAAACCATTATTTTTTCTAACTGGTTGCGCATGCCTATGATATCGTATCCATAGTTGTTTGCTATCATGGCGAAAGTAAGCGTTCTGCCGCTTTTGGTTGTTACATATCCTGCATAGCTCCTTACACGCGACATATAACCGCTTTTGGCGCGTACATTTTTTTCGGCGGCAGTTCCTTTGCATATTGAGCTCAGGGTTCCGGATTGTCCGGCCACAGGAAGTGAATTGTAAAAAGTGTCGAAGTTCATTGTGTCTTTTCTATAAACCTCCAGCAGTTTTACCAGTTGTTTGACCGAAATGGCATCAAAGCGCGATACCCCGCTGCCATCAACCATGTAAAATCCGCCGGTATTGATTCCGTTTTGCTTAAAGTATTCGTATACAACATTTACTCCGCCCGGTGTGCTGCCATACCCCGTTTCCATAAGTGATAATGTGCGCAGCAAACTCTCAGCATAAAAATTCTGACTAACATGATTTGTATGCCATATAATACCGGCGAGTGGAGGAGAGTGGGTGTTGTGGAAAGAAATACGTTCCTTGTTTATTGTTTTGTTTTGTAAACGCAGCCTGCGTGTGGTGGTTGATGAGTCACGAACGATAATACCCTTTTTTTTAAGATGAAGGTAAAGCGCATGAGCGCAATAATGTGCCGGATCGGGTATTGCGCTTTGCGCGACAAGCTCATGGTCGTTTGCAGCTACAGCACCTCTAAGGTATCGCTCATTCATATATGGAGCTCCGGATGCGTATGCATGATCTTTAACCCCGTTCTTATTTACACCCAAACAATTTATGAGTGAAAGTCCGGGGATACATTGTGTAACTGTAAAATCGGGCTTTGTGCGGTTTCCTTTTACATTAATATCAAATACATTCTCATGAAACGACAATCCGCAGGGACCTATGCCATAATCACTTTGCATATCTTCCCATGCCCATCCTGCCGGTATCATATCTTCATCAAAGACATCGGCATCTCCCACAATAGCGCCATTAACGGAATCGATACCCTGGTTTTTAATGGCGATTGCCCAATTTTCGAGCACTTTTTCTTCGCTGCTTTCTCCAAATACCGGTGAACCAAGTGTAGGATCACCACTGCCTTTAATATAAATGTTCCCTTCAAGCACTTTAGTAGTTTTATTTATTGTGCCATCATATTGGAGGCGGGTTACGTAATGAAAATCCGGTCCGAGTTTATTTAAGCAGGTGCCTGTTGTTACAATTTTCATTACCGATGCCGGTACAAGGCTCTGTTCGCTGTTAAATTCAAGTATTACTTTTCCGCTGTCGGGATCGGCGAGGTAAAACCCAAAGGCAGCATGCCGCATGGAATCGGAGTCAATCAATTTTTCTACCGCATACTTCAGGCATTCCATAGCACTAGTATCACGGGATAGTTTTGTCTTTGAAGAAATGTTGTTTTTTGTTTCCGGCGAAACGGCGCTGTTGACGGACTTTGTTGTTTGAAGCTGGTAAAAAAATATGCTGCCCACAATGGCCGAAACACCAATGGTTATAACGACAATGGAAACTGCTTTCTTTTTCACAGTACAATGTTAGAAATAATTTGTCATCAATGCCTGTTTGTAAGTTGTAGATACTGTTTTTTTTAATATATATTTGCGAATGCTGATCCTAAATAAAAGGCACTATGGATATTAATGAAGCCAATATAGTTAATAAGATTAGGGTAGGCGTTTTTATGGTTTCATTGAGAACCGATGGTTTGGTTCACGTCCATGCATCGGGAGATGAAATAGATTTGCCCGGTTACAAAAAGTTAGTAGAAGAGATGGCTAAAATGACTTCTTGGAAAAAAGTACCTGTTTTATGTACAGCGGATGAATTTTTTATTCCTAATGAAGATGTCAGGAAATATCTCACTAAACCGGAGTCGAATCCATATAGTTTGGCAACAGCGTTAGTTGTTTCTTCCATTTCTCAAAAACTGGTCGGCAATTTTTTTATGACGGTTATGAAACCAACTCGCCGGATCAGGATATTTACCCGCAAGGATGATGCAATTAAGTGGCTTAGAAGTTATTTGTAGTCAATTCACCGCTCAGCTGTTTTAGCACACTTTCATTTATTTCGTGTTTGCCGTTAAAAATTATTGACCGGAATCTTATGTTTTGTTTTTTCAGGAGATCACAATGTTGTTCAAACTGAACGGGGCTTATATATTCATCCTGATTTCCTACAATAAGAACAAGGTCTGTTTGATTTAACTTTTGTTTGCTTACTTGAATATTTATGTCAGGCGGAAAAACACTTGCCCACAAAATAAGGTTGTCGATTTTACTTTTTCCCTGGCTAAGCCACCGGCTTACTGTTGCTCCTCCCTGTGAAAATCCGATTACATTCACTATCACTTTTTTATCCGGCAGCTGAGCCAGCACTTCTTTATAAACAAGGTCGAGGTAATTCACATAGTCGTTTATATCATCGAGCCTGTCTTCTTTTGTCATCCACGATGCAACAATGTGTCCATCGAAATTTTTCCAATAAAAACGATGTAATCCTTCCGGTGCAATGACAAGGCTGTTTTTACTACTCAGTAATTCGAAATTTTTGAGAAAAAAATTGGCCAGCTGAGCGTAACCATGGCAAACAAACCAAACGTATTTAATATCGCCATTTGGTTCACCCAAAACAAAATAACGGGCAGTTTTGGGAACAAGAATATTCTTTTTGATCAAGGTATAATCAGTTTATATACCGTCTCCATCAAGCAGGTTGCCGATACCGCCTAAAATGCTGCCTTCTTCTTTGCGGGAACCAGTACCATATGATAATATACGACTCGCTAAACGGCTGATTGGCAGTGTTTGAAGCCAAACCTTTCCGGGACCGGTCAATGTCGCGAAAAACAATCCTTCGCCACCGAATATTGTATTTTTTATGCCGCCAATAAACTGTATGTCATAATTAACGGCACCTGTAAATGCTACAATACAACCTGTATCTACACGTAATGTTTGTCCGGCTTGCAGTTCTTTTTCAACTATATGTCCGCCTGCATGTACAAAAGCCATTCCGTCACCTTCCAGTTTTTCCATGATAAACCCTTCACCCCCAAAAAGTCCTGTGCCGAGTTTTTTCTGAAACTCAATCCCGACAGAAACACCTTTTGCTGCACAAAGAAATGCGTCTTTCTGGCATATCATTCGACCGTTTAGCAGGCTCAGGTCCATTGGAATGATTTTGCCGGGATAGGGTGCAGCGAAAGTTACTTTACGTTTGCCAGCGTTACCGTTATGTGTAAAGGCGGTCATAAATAAACTTTCGCCGGTGAGCAAACGCTTGCCAGCCGACATTAATTTTCCCATGAAACCCGAATTTTGTACAGAGCCGTCGCCGAATATGGTTTGCATTTGTATATCATTCTCCATCATCATAAAGCTGCCTGATTCGGCCACGACAGTTTCCTGTGGGTCAAGTTCTATTTCAACACATTGCATTTC
>JAEUTS010000064.1 GCA_016787005.1 Bacteroidia bacterium | reverse complement strand
GACGCTTTTAATGGAAAATATAAAGAATTAACAAAAGAGATCGCGAAAGTTATTGTCGGGCAGGATGAAGTGGTGAAAGATGTATTGATCTCTGTGTTCAGTAAAGGACATTGTTTGCTGATCGGAGTACCGGGCCTCGCGAAGACTCTTTTGGTGAATACTATTTCAGATGTGCTGGGGTTAAGCTATAACCGTATCCAATTCACTCCCGACTTAATGCCATCGGATATTATCGGCACTGAGATATTAGATGAAAATCGCCAGTTTAAATTTATAAAAGGTCCTTTGTTTGCAAATATTATTCTTGCCGATGAAATTAACCGTACTCCTCCAAAAACGCAGGCCGCATTACTTGAGGCTATGCAGGAACGTGCGGTAACCACAGCCGGCAAGCGTTATGAATTGGGTAATCCATTCTTTGTTTTAGCCACACAAAACCCGATAGAGCAGGAGGGAACATACCCCTTGCCTGAAGCACAGCTTGACCGCTTTATGTTTAATGTACTGTTGGATTATCCAAAGTACGACGAAGAGATAATGGTTGTAAAAAATACTACCTCTGATCTAAGAATTCAGTTGAATAAAATGCTGACTGTAGAGGAGATCGTTTACTTCCAGGGTCTTGTTCGGCGTGTGCCTATAACTGATAATGTATTGGAATATGCTGTTAAATTAGTGCGCAAGACCCGTCCCGAGAGCGATGAAGCATCGGAGATGGTCAAAAATTATATTTCATGGGGTGCAGGTCCACGTGCGTCACAGTTTTTAGCCATAGGTGCAAAGTGTAATGCTATTTTAAATGGTAAGTATGCTCCTGATATTGAAGATGTAAAATCAGTAGCCCTCGCTATACTTCGCCACCGCATGGTGCGAAATTACAAAGCCGAAGCGGAAGGAATAAGTATTGATACTATTATTACCAGTCTGCTTAAGTAAATTGCATGAACAAGTCAACAATAAGCATCAGTCAAACCGGTGCGTTCTCCGATATTTTTGTTGATTACATTAAGGGTAAATCCGACCTAAAGCCTTTTTACAAATACATACCCGAAATTTCTTCTTTTAAACAAGCCATTACCGATAAAAGCAAGGAGCTTATTGATCGTAAGCTTTTGGTTGAAGTTATTAAACTTCAATACACCTCCGGGAACATTGAACCCGGAACCTTGAACATTGAGCGGATCGAAGAGTCCCAAACGTTCACTGTTTGCACCGGTCACCAGTTGTGCTTATTCACCGGCCCTCTTTATTTTATTTATAAAATAATCAGCACAATAAACCTGGCAGAAGAGTTAAAAAAAAATTACCCTGATTATGATTTTGTTCCTGTTTACTGGATGGCAAGCGAGGACCACGATTTTGAGGAAATAAATCACATTAACTTATTTGGAAAAAAAATTGTTTGGGATCGCGGGTCAGCTGTTGGAAATAAGTATGTTGCTGCGGGCAATGTCAGGACGGTGTCTCTTGCAAAAGTCATTGATGAGTTGAAATTAATTCTGGGTGATACAACCAATGCCAAACAGCTCACAAGATTGTTTGAACAGGCGTATTTGAATAACACTAATCTCGCTGATGCCACGCGTTTTCTTGTAAATAGTTTGTTTGGCAAATACGGGCTTGTTATTATTGACGCGAATGATACCAGGTTGAAAAAGCAATTTGCTGACATCCTAAAAGATGATCTTGTCAATCAAACAAACTTTAAAATAGTCACTTCAACAATTCAACAGCTTAGTGCTTCAAAATATAAATCCCAGGTTAATCCCAGGGAGTTGAATTGTTTTTACCTGAAGGATGGGGAGCGTAAACGTATTGTAGGTTCCGGATCAGTTGATGCTGCTACTGAAATCGCATTAACTCCTGAAATGCTGCAAGAAGTCGATACAAACCCGGAACGTTTTAGTCCGAATGTTGTATTGCGGCCTTTGTACCAGCAAAAAATATTGCCTAACCTCGCTTATATTGGCGGACCCGGCGAGATAGCCTATTGGCTGGAGTACAAAGCCATGTTCGAACATCATAAAATTAATTTCCCGGTATTGGTTCCACGCAATTTTGTGATGTTTGTTGATGCCAAAACAACGCAGCAATGGAATAAATTAGATTTTAAACAGGAAGATTATTTTCGCGATGCAGATAGTTTGATCAAAGAACATGTTTTAAAACACTCCCAGGCTCAATTATCGCTTGAAGCGGAACAAAAACAGCTGGAAGCGCTCTATACTAAAATTGCCGCACAGGCTGAACATATTGACCCTACGTTAAAAGCCGCAGTTTTGGCTGAACAACAAAAGGCGATCAACGCGCTTAAAGCCATTGAG
>JAEUTS010000406.1 GCA_016787005.1 Bacteroidia bacterium | reverse complement strand
GGAATTGAAAAGAACCAGGGACCCTATTTTTTGAGGGGTGCTGAAGGAGAACAATTCATCATCGTCCTATCGGGTTCGGAGAAAGTATATATCGATGGACAACTTTTGCAGCGCGGCCAGCAGAATGATTACATTATTGATTACAACACCTCACAAATTACATTCACTGCCAAACGCCTCATCACTAAAGACAAACGCATTGTGGTAGAATTTCAGTACTCGGACAGGAATTTCGCGCGTTCATTGTTTCATGTTGGGAATGAATACAAACAAGGTGATCTACGGATACGTTTCAATGTATATTCAGAACAGGATAGCAAAAACAAACCGGTTCAACAGCAACTTACCGAAGACCAGAAGAAAATACTTGTAAATGCCGGTGACAACCCCGACCTGGCCTATGCTCCCGGCATAGACAGCATTGCATTTTCAACAACAGAAGTGTTGTATGAAAAAAAAGATACTGTTATAAATTCAATTCTATATAAAGATATTTACCTCTACTCCACCGATCCGGCAAAAGCTTTTTACAGGCTAAAATTCTCACGGGTTGGAAAAGGCAATTATCGTCAAATAAGTTCCGGTGCAAATGGGAAGGTCTATCAATGGGTTCCGCCGATTGCAGGAGAGCCCCAGGGAGATCACGAACCGGTAATTCAATTGATCGCACCCAAGCAGCGGCAAATGATTACGCTGGGTGGTGAATATAAAATAGGTAAAAATACTTTCTTCGCCCTTGAAACGGCTGTTTCAAATAATGATATTAATACCTTCTCGAAAGCAGATAAGTCGAATGACGTTGGTTATGGCATTAAGCTGGGACTTGACAACACTAAACTATTCCGAAACAAAAGTGATTCATCAGGACCGGGAACAAAAAATCTGCGGATAGTGTCAAATATAAATTATGAATATGTTCAGCAATACTTTAACCCCATTGAACGATTCAGAGCAGTTGAATTTGAACGCGACTGGAACCGTACCACAACCGCTCAGAATTCCGACCAGCACATAGTAGGGGCCGGCCTTTCCCTTGTTAAACCAGATCTGATTAACATTGGGTATCGTTTCAACTCATTCATTGAAGGCTCTGTATATGATGCTTTTAAGCAAGGGGTAACGACGACCATCACTAATAAAGGTTTTAACCTTAATTTTGATGGAAGCCTGATGAGTTCAAACAGTCTTGCCAACTCATCATTTTTGCGACACAATGGTAAGGTTTCGCAACGACTTGGATTCATTACATTGGGCTTAAAGGAACTGCACGAACGCAACCAGGTACGCGACAAAACAACTGACACCCTGCAATACAGCAGCTTTGAATTCTTTGAATGGACAGCCTTCGCCATTAATTCAGACACCTCAAAAGTTAAGTACAATCTCAATTATAAGCAACGCAGCGACTATGGTGCACGAAGTAATCTTTTAAGAAAAAGCACATTTGCACAGGAAACTGCTGTCAATGTGGGCTTTTTTAACAACCCCAACAACCAGGTGAACATAACCACATCTTACCGTGTACTTGAGATAACGGACACACTTATCTCGAAGATAAAACCCGATCAGACATTGTTGGGGCGCATTGAGCACAACTTCAGCGCGCTGCGTGGTTTCATAAACACCAATACATTTTACGAGATCGGCTCGGGACAGGAAGTTAAAAAAGAATTCTCATACCTTGAAGTCGCCGCCGGGCAAGGTGTATACGCATGGACCGATTATAATGGCAATGGTATTAAGGAACTGAATGAATTTGATGTGGCTGTCTTCCGTGACCAGGCGCGTTTCATAAAAATATATACCCCCACCGATCAAACAATTACCGCATATACCAACCAATTCAGCGAAGCACTTAACATCAGACCAGCAGCTATATGGTCGGGAAAGAAAGGAGTAAGAGGATTCTTTTCACTCTTTGCCAATCAAACCGCTTATCGTGTTGACAAAAAAACAACCGACAATGATCTTGAAAATGCGTACAATCCGTTTCAGCAATCCAGCGCGGACAGTTCTTTAAAGTCGCTAAACTCTTCGCTCCGTAACTCCGTTTTTTTTAATCAGCTGGGGTCTGTATTCGGTATGGAATTCAGCTACCAGGAAGTTCGGGGCAGATCACTGCTTACTAATGGTCTCGAAACCCGAATAGCAGTTTCACGGGAAGTAAAATTACGCTGGAACATTACCCGCACGTTCAGCTTTAATGCGGGGCTTAAAAACGGCGCCAAATATAATAATTCACAATACTTCAGCACACGAAATTACAATATCAACTACTATGAGGCGGAACCCAAAATAAGCTATCAGCCAAACACTTCGTTCAGGATCAGTCTCGTCTATAAATATGCAGATAAACAAAACACGCCTGACCTGGGCGCTCAAAAATTAGCGCAACAGAATTTCGGAACAGAATTACGCTATAATGTTTTGCAAAAAGGGAGCTTTAACGCCAAAGCTAATTTCATCCAGATCGAATACAATGATTCCCCCAACTCTCCCGTTTCCTATGAGATGATGGAAGGCTTAAAACAAGGGCAAAATATTACATGGGGATTATCCTATCAACAGAACCTCGCGAACAATTTAACGATCAGCATTAATTACGATGGACGCCAGTCTGAAAAAACCAGAATCATACATACAGGAGGGGCACAGGTAAGGGCGTATTTTTAATCAGTTCAAGGTTCCATTTTCGACCTTGAACCCGGAACTTTGAACATTGAACTATTCTAACAAAAGTGTAGTCTGTCCGATCAGAGCTTGTTCACAATACACTTCAACAATATATTTTCCGGGAATATAGCCGGCCTTATTCTCGGCATAAAGCGCTAACGGAACTTCTTTGTTATCGTAATTGATGGTTTGACGAGCGCAGAAAAACCCTCTTACTCCTCTGAAAGAAAAGCTATTCGCGTCATCCAACGCCCGTGCCAGTTCTTTGCCATCGGGAGTTAAAATACGCAAAAACACATCGCGTGTACCTTTCTTTGCTATTGCGTTCTCACCAATAGTAAACATTACTTTTATTTTATCAGTCTTATGCGCCCGTTTTGTTTCCGATTCCTTCTTTCCGCCCGAACGAATATTGACGCCCATTGCCTTTGTTCCATTTGCCCGCAGTATTGAGGCAGTATTAACCACCCCCTGCAAGTCTTCCTTTTCCCTTGATAATTGAGCGGCCTTTTCCTTTTCGCTTAAGAACTGTGTACGTACATGAACATTCTCCGTCAGTAATGTTTTATTCAATGCTCCCAAAGAATCTATCGTATGAACATACCCTTGCATGATCTTACGCAGCGTTTCTGTCTCTTTCTTTAGTTTTGAAATGAAGTAGGCATCATTCTTATGCTTATCAGCTTCTACAATTAATTTAGCTATCTCAGCTTTTTTCTCTTCCAACTCCGTTTGAATTTTTTCATCGGTAGTTTTCAATTCCCCATAATCTGCCTGCAATTGAACAAGATCAGCTTTTACGTTCTCGCGTTCAATAATAACAGTCTCTTTCTCAGTGATAACAATATTTGCACGGTTCCTTTCCTGCCAATACATCCAGCCTAAAACTCCATTACCGGCAAAAGAGATCAACAAAAGCAAAATCAGGATCGTTCTTTTACCCGATTTTTTTTCCTGTGTGTCTTCCGGCTTAACAGCCTGTTTAACATCTTTAACTTCGGGTTTTACTTCGGGTGTTGGCGCTTTTGTTTCCATGCTTATAATTACTTGGTACACAAATGTAAGAATTTTACTACGAGTAAAATGCCACCAAATCACGAAAGCCTGCCTACCGGTCAGGAAGGCACCAAATCCCACAAAAAGGGAGGGGTGAATGATTTCAACAAAATTGAAGAAATAATTTGCCGAGGGTGGTACTTTGGCACTTTGGCGGCATGAACCTATTCAACGATTCACATAATTTGTTACTTTCGTTAAGTACACGTAAAGTCATATATAAATGAAGACCTCAGAGATAAAATTTACAGTCAACCTGGATGAACACAACCTGCCTTCAGCAATAAACTGGGAAACAAGTGATGGGAGCGAAAAAAGTCAGAGCAAATCTGTCATGATCGCCCTTTGGGATGCAAAGGAGCAAAACACTTTACGTATTGATCTTTGGACAAAAGATATGTCGATCGATGAAATGAAACGTTTTTTTCATCAAAGTCTGCTTTCAATGGCCGACACTTTTAAAAAGGCTACAGGAGAAGATAAAATAACAGAAGATCTGAAAGATTACTGCAACCACTTTGCAGATAAAATGGGAATCCTGGCACCAGATCAACAGTAACCATCTTGGTGCCGACACACCAACACTCATACTGCACCCGTCACGGTGTCGTTAAACTCATGTTTATACTACAACCGTTTTTATCTTTAATATTTACGGTATATGCGCCCGGACAAATTTGATTTTTATACCTGTAAATATATCCATCGGGCCATGAGTAAGAATATGGGGTAGTACCGCCCGCAGCATTGATCATTATCCATTCCTTACAGCCACAACCTGCACAATTCGAAGTCCCTTTGGCAAATTGTCCGACTAAAGCAGGAGGTGCGGCTATGCTTACAGTTGATGAGGCAGTGCAGCCCTTGCTATCCGTTACTGTTACTGTATAGACTTGAGATGCGAGATTTGAGATCTGAGATGTTGCAGCACCTGTACTCCAATTATAGGTATAGGGCAAACTGCCATTACCTCCTGCTGCTATTGCTGAACCATTTGTTCCTCCGTTACATAATATATTGGTGGGCGTGATTGCTGCACTTACTGGCGGATTTACCGTGACCACTGCTGTTGAGCTGGATGTATTTCCACCCGTGTCTTTTATTGTAACAGTATATGTTGCTGTTGAAACAGGACATGGATTAATATTCTGGGTTGTTCCTCCGTTACTCCATGAGTATGTATAAGGGGCAGTACCCCCTGCTCCTACAGAACTCAGTATAGCACAACTGCCCGGACACACCGAACTTCCAGTTGCGGTTACAGTTGGACCTGAACAATCCATTATTGTAATGGTTTTTGTAACAGAGTTATTGCATGTCCCGTCATTAACGGTGTGCGTAACGCTATAAGTGCCTGCCGTTAAAAAAGTATAGGTGAAATTCACAGTCGTACCGCTTACGTTAGGATTTAAGGGCGAAATAACCCAACCATAAGTACCTGTGGAACCGACATGCGTAAAAGTCACAAGGCTCCCTTTACAGGTTGAAGAAGCAGTAAAATCCGCCGAAGCAGGACTTGTTCCGGTAATAGTAAAGGCCTGGCTCTTCGTACAGCCATTAACATCAGTAACAGTAACTGTATAGCTGCCGGCAGCAGGACTTGAAATAGTTGAACTTGTTTGCCCGCTGCTCCATGTAAATAAATATGGTATAATTCCTCCGCTAACACTAATTGAAGCACTACCGCTTGTTGTACAGCTGATATTTGAACTTGTAGGTGTAACAACTAATGGTTCGGGTTCATCTATATATACCTTTTCATTCAAAGAACAACCGTTTGCATCGGTAACTCTAACCGTGTAAATGCCCGCGGTCAACCCTGTAACAGATTGTGTAGTTTGGCCTGTAGGTAACCAGGTATACATTATTGTTCCGGTATTGCCGGTAACCGAAGCAGTAGCATTTCCTGTGGCATTACCACTACACAAAACATTTGTCTGTGTTGTAGTCACAGTTAATTTATTTATTTTAACATTTAACACCGAAGTACAGTTACCTGCATCGGTTACAACAACCGAATATGTTCCTGTACAAAGCCCGGTTGCTGTTTGTGCAGTCTGTCCATTGCTCCATGAAAAGGTATATGGTGAAGAACCTCCGGCAGGTATAATTGTTGAGCTCCCGTTGCACAGCCCCGCACAAGTAACATTATTAGGAGTTGTACTTAAAGAAAGGCCGCCCGGAAAATTATAAAAGATCGTGTCAATATTGCAGGCAGCATCGGTCACTTCCACCCAATAACTACCGGAACAAAGTCCTGTAAGTGTATTGCTTGCAGTTAATACATTCAACGTTTGGCTTCCTGTGCTCCATTTATAATTGTATGGCGGCGTTCCGCAACTGGTTATATTAACTGTAGCGCTTCCATTACAGGAACATGCCGAAGGCTGGGAGGATGTACTGCTCAATTTAAGTGTGTCCGGAGAAAACTTCGCAATAAATGAATCATCCCCGGTTTGACCAAAATAGTTATTAAAATAAGCTCCACCGCCCGGATCAACCGGTGGCGGATTGGGGCCGGATGGACCATAAATTTCGCCAGCTGTATATAAACACCGTGAATTTCTATCAAATGAACAGCTCATTGTTGCTCTTTGACTTGCTGGAGAATTATCTTCCCCATACAACGTTGCCCAACTCCGCACGCCAGCCGGAGAAAAACGAAGGATCGCCTGGTTACCGTAATTATAATAGAAAGACCCACAGCCCGGATTGTAGGTAGGGAAAGTGGTCGGAGCTTTAGTAGCCCCTACTACATAAATATTATTACAATTGTCTGTAACAACATCTCCAACAAAAATGCCGGATATTATGCCAACATCATCACCCGCACCTCCATAATAGGTTGACCAAAACAGGCTCATGGCCGAAGTAAACTTGGAAACAAAAATATCACTCACTCCGGCATTTGCTGCCTGGTAGTAAGCTCCCCCACCCGGGTTTTGAAGTGGAAAACCGGCGGTTGAATTTGTTACACCGGTTATAATTATATTATTTAAATTATCGCAATCCACTCCAAAGCCATAGTCATTATTGCCGTTTCCTCCAAAATAAGTTGACCACTGCAAAACACCATTATTATTGAATTTCACAACAAACACATCACTTGTTCCGTTAATTGTATTATCGAAATAGCCTCCCGATGATAAAACAGGAAATCCAGTACCCGCATAACCCGTACAAAAAACATTTCCATTATTATCAATGGTAAGGTCAGCACCCGAACTTCCACCACTACCTGAAAAGTAGGTCGACCACAAAAGGACTCCGGCATTTGTGAATTTCGCAATGAACATGTTATCATTTACGGATCCTGTACCCTGAAAATAGGCTCCACCACCCGGATTCAAGACAGGCAAAGCGGTCGTAGAGCCCGAACCACCGCACGATCCAACAACAAAAAGATTTCCAGCCGCATCAACTTCTACTTCGTGACCGCCCTGACTAGTATTCCATGACCAACCAAAATGTGTGGCCCATAACCGTACTCCATTCGGGTCGAACTTTAAGATGATCGTATTAAATCCGGAATTATTAGCAAGATAAAAAGCTCCACCACCCGGATTCTGTAATGGAAATCCATTAGCTGCTGTAGTACCGCGACCGGATAAAAAAATATTCCCGACTGCATCAAAACATATAGAATAACCATAATTATCTAAATTTCCAGCTGTGGACGCATATAAAGTAGACCACTTTAAAACCCCCTTTGAATTAAACAGCATAATTAAAATCTGACCGCCCGTTTGAAAATATGCACCTCCACCTGGGTTTAATAACGGATAACCAAAGCCCTGATAATATCCTGTTACTGCGAAATCACCATTCACCTGGTTCACTTCCGTATCCAATATTCCTCCGAAACCCGCAATCTGTCCACGGGTGTACCAATTTATCTGAGGATCAATAACAAGTGTTTGAGAGCTATTGTAATTATCAATTGAA
>JAEUTS010000100.1 GCA_016787005.1 Bacteroidia bacterium | reverse complement strand
AAAGGGGAATACTACAATAACAGAGGCGGATGTTATTCAAATTTGAATGACTTTTCCCATGCGCTGGAGGATTTCAATAAAGCTGTTGAATTGATGCCCGGTAATGGTAAGGCTTACCTTAATCGAAGTATTATGCACTTTTCACTTGGTCATATTACTCCGGCTGTAAATGATCTTGAACAAGCCTATAAACTTAAAACAGGTGATATACCAAAGGGTTATTATGATCAACTTAACATTGCTTTTCAGAACGAAATAATTTCCACCTATACAGTTAAAATTGATCAAAATCCTGCGGAGGCCATTAACTATAATATCCGTGGAGTTGCCTACTTCAACCTGAAAAATTTATCCAAAGCGTTAATTGATTATAATAAGGCAATTGAGTTAGATCCGAAGAATGTCGAATTCTTATACAACCGCTTTGTTTTATATTCTCAGGTAAACGATAGAGTCAACGCAATGCTCGACCAGCAACAGTTAATTAAATTAGGGTTCAAAGGAAAAAAGTCAAACTGAACACGCCGGATTAACAACCGGAAAAAGAAGTATTAAAAATCCCGGTATGTGTTATACAGATTTGTTTTTATTCCGATATAAACAAGGCTTGTGTTCATTTTTTGCAGATTGTTTATTTCTGAGCGTACCATAAAACCGGTTTCTATACGCAGGTTATAGGTGGGTTTAAGCAAATAGGAAACAGCCAGCTGCGCATAAAACAGCTTTGTTTTTATTCCCTGCGCAATTGTATTGCCATGTTCGGCCCGTTTGAATCTGTTAGAAATAAATATGTTTTTGCCATAATCAGAAGACATTGTATCAAGACCGTATACAGCTATAACAGCTTTGCCGTTAAAATTCCATTTTTTGTATTGATAATTAACGATGCCGACTGTTTCAATGAAATTTGCACCCAGCGGGTGGGCCAATGCCTGGTTAAAATGCCCGTAATTTTGCTGCACACTGCTGTGAGAATAGGTGTATGGGCGTACATAATTAAATTCGGCCTGAAGGTAAAGGTTGTTGATGTGGAACAGGTCGAAGGATTTAAAGCCCAACTGCAGGCCTTGTTTGTTGGCCCACCAACCGTTGCGTGCCAAAACTTCTTTGAGCAAGAACTCATCCAGAACCACCTGTCCGTACACTTGCTGCTTGTTAAATAATTTTATTTTAAATCCTCCTCCGATCAAAGCGTTGTCTGATGAACCGATAGAATACTCAACCGGCCGGTAAAATATAACAGGGTTCAGGTAATTTACATCAAAGCTTCGCACACGGCCTGCATCCGAGCCTTGCCATACAATGGCTTCAAACAGGTTAACATTTATTCGTTTTGTAATATTCCAACTCAGCATATGAAAAGTGCCGAATTTATTTTTTGCATCAGTTCGTAAACCACTTGCGGCTGTTACATCCTGCTGCCATGCAAAAAGACATACATATTTTATTTTCCAGATGTTGGCTGTTAGTTTCGCAAAAGGATAGTTGTTGGATTGATCGGATAAAAACAAAGAGCGATAACCATCACCCCAAAAATGCTTGTCTTTGCCAATCTGAAAATTAAAAATTTTGCCGGGCGAATATGAAACATACCCTGTAAGACTTTGAAAAGAATACCCGTTTCCGTTTTTATAGGCGTAACCGAAATTCGGAATAACTCCTGAATGCCTGGTGATTGAATCAAGATAATCGGGCAATTGCATGTTGCCGGCAAGGCCTGTTAAGGAAACCGACACTTTTTTCCCGAAGCTACTGGTGATCATCATTCCGCCGCTGTATTCAAGTAACCCTGAACTTCCTGTCGCGCTGCTATATTGAAAATTTGTAATGGGTGAAATATGCATCAAACTGTGATCGGTAGTAAGTTTTTGGCAAATTGAATCGCCAAGTTTGTTGTTTTTCAATTCAGAATATATATATGGTTTTATACAGGTATGCAAACTGCTGTCTTTGGAAGCGCTGTTCTGATCAATACTTATAGTTGCCGAATTGTAGAGTGGAATCAGTGTGGATTGAGAATACACAATTGAAGCAACGTTGAAGGATATAAAAAAAAAGAAGCTTGTTTTGGAAAACATCATTTAGTGGCCGTTGGAAATGCCGTTACTGCGGTTCTTCACTTTCTTTATCAAAAACGGGATTTGGGCTATACCAATTGCAACACCGCCAACTATAAAGAAAGCATAGGAGGGGTCCATGTTACGTGTTAAAACAGCTGTTGTAATTACCAGTATGTTACTTGCATAAAGTGCAATAGCGGTTCCGCGGTGACTGAGCCCGATATCGATCAGTCGGTGGTGAATGTGATTTCGATCGGCCGCAAAAGGCGAAATTCCCCGGGCTGTCCGGTAGATAAAAATGCGCAGTGTATCAAGTAAAGGGTAGGACAATACCGCCATCACAAAAAGCGGTTTGGAGATATTTGTTACCATATCTGAAAGCCCGTTTACGTTAAAATCGATCAGCGATTCTGATACATCGTCGGAGGTAGATGGTATCTGGTATTCGATGAGGCGGACTGCCAATACACAAACAATAAGTCCTATAGACAATGAACCGGAATCGCCCATAAAGATTTTGGCCGGAGAAAAATTAAAAAAGAGAAAGCCGAGCAATGAACCGGCCATTGAAAAGGCGAGCGCGGCCATAACCGGTTCTCCGGCCATGTAAAACCAAATGCCAAAAGCCAGACCGCAGATAAATCCTATACCTGCAGCGAGTCCGTCAATGCCATCTATAAGATTGAAAGCGTTAACCACAACAATATAGGTTGATAGAGAAAGAAAAACCTGCCCCCAATACGGTATTTCGCGCAACCCGAAAAGACCGTGAAAGCCTGTGATCTTAATGTCGGCCATAAGCACAAGTATTAATCCAACAAGAATGTGAGCAACTAATTTTTTCATCGGGGCGGTTCCGATAATATCATCTTTTACGCCCACAAAAAAGAGAATAAGTATTGTAGCGACAATAAACTGGAAATCGTTTACCGAGCGTTTGAGTTGCTTGAATACATGCAGCTCATCGAACGGGAACCACAGTGCGAACGCGAATAATGTAGCGGCAAAGATGATAATACCGCCAATTGTTGGGATAAGTCGTTTATGGATCTTACGATCTTCTTTAGGCTCATCGAACAAACGCTTTAAAATAGCAACGCGTATCAGTGCCGGAGTTGAAAGCAGCACGACAAAAAAAGCAGTACCAAATATGAGCAGGTAAGTCCACATGGGGTTAAGGGAATGCTAAATTAAGAAAATTCATCTTAAAAGCTGTAAATCCTCAATTATTGCAACTAATGGCGATAATTGAACAGCAGAACATTCGAATAACGAACTCAGAATAATGAAGTGAAAGCAGCTAAGTGCGCTTGTGCACATTTGGTTCAATATTCGTTATTCAACTTCTGATTTATAAAATTTGGTAGGATATGCTAAAAGTCGTAATAAGAATTTGACAATGAGGTTTTGAAGCTGATATACAAAAAGGTAGTTGGGGCATAAAATTCATCATTCCTATAGTTTACGCCCATCAGGAATTGCATATTCGTAATTGGATTCACAAGATATCCAAGTGAAACATCAAGGTTGTAAATAGTTAATACTTTGCCCTGGTTTTGGTAGTTGTTGGTAGAATTTAT
>JAEUTS010000368.1 GCA_016787005.1 Bacteroidia bacterium | reverse complement strand
CCTCAGCCCTCTTATACGATCAATACACTTGCCTATTTGAAAGAAAAGTATCCGGCTAAACAATTCTCACTTATTATCGGTGCCGATAATTTGCAAACATTTCACAAGTGGAAAAATTACGAGGAAATATTAAAACAATACGAATTATACGTTTATCCCCGTCACAATTATTCCCCTTCTCCATTGGAGAGCCCTGTGGTGAAGCCCGATCATCCCAAAGTAAAATTGACCAGTGCTCCGATTATGGAAATATCCTCAACATTTATACGTGAAGCTATTCGTGATAAAAAAGACATACGTCATTATTTGCCTGAAGCAGTTTATAAATACATTGTTGAAATGCATTTTTACGAAAAATAATGTTTGGTATAAATACGGCATTAACTTTGTAGCTTTACTAAACACAATATTCCTTATAATAGTGTTTATATCGAATAAGCTTTTTGGAGGATTTTAGTGTTTTCGTGCTTTAATGGCAATTGAATTTTGGCCACCAAAGCACGAAAGCTCTAAACCTGCCTGCCGGCAGGCAGGTTTTCCCCATATATTTTTTTGAAAATGCATATAATAATCTAATTCTGTATAATCTCTAATGAAAATTAAAATTTATACCACAATAATCGGTGCAATAGCTGCTGTTGCTGTTAATGCCCAGGTAAAGTGGCCGGGGGCCGCTTATGCCAGTAATAATGTCTATCCGGTTTATACCGATCTGTCACTTGCACTTGCCGAGTCCGGAAAAGTGATGGCACTTGATCTGAGCAATAAATTTTTAATGGCATATCCCGAAGAGCTTGCAAAACTTACGAATCTTCGTGTGTTGATTCTTGATAGTAATCAAATACCTGAGCTGCCTGCGTCTATTGCCGCTTTGAAGAACCTGGAGGTACTCAGTTTGTCCGGCAATCAGTTGATGGTACTCCCTTATGAAGTGGCACAATTGCCTCTATTGAAAGAGCTGCGTATCGACCACAATTACCTGGCTTTTTTGCCCGTGGAGATAGGAAGCCTGGGGAAACTTGAACTTTTTGATACCAGTAACAATGTTTTGGAGGCATTGCCAAAAGAGCTGGGTAAGCTTTCGTTCCTCAAATATTTGAACATCAGTAATAATCAACTGGTTGAAATACCATACGAAATATCAGGGCTGACCGCTCTTTTGAAATTAGATGTAAGTTATAATAAATTGAATAGCATTCCGGCTGAACTGACCAAATCAAAACAATTGAAGATTAATGTGGAGGGCAACCTTATTGAAGCACCTAAAGGGAAATAGCAATGAATGAATTTTATGACTGAAATAGGAAAATTAAATACGTTAAGTGTTGTTAAGGAACTTGATTTCGGGATCTACCTGGATGGGCAACAGCTTGGTGAAATATTAATGCCACGCAGGTATGTGCCGGCAGGTACTAAACCCGGAGATAAGCTGGAAGTATTTATTTACCTGGATTCGGAAGATCGCTTTATTGCCACAACCGAGAAGCCATTTGCCATGGTTGGCGATTTTGCTCTGCTTGATGTGGTTGGTGTAAATTCGATCGGCGCTTTTTTAGATTGGGGCCTGCCGAAGGATCTGCTCGTTCCTTTCCGGGAGCAGAAACAAAAGCTGGAAGTTGGAAAATCTTATGTTGTGTATGTTTATCTTGATGTTGAAACGAATCGCATCGTTGCATCAGCAAAGCCGGAGAAATTCCTGGACCGATCCCCCGCGAATTTTGAAGAAGGTGAGGAGGTAGATTTGTTGATCCTGAGTAAGACCGACCTTGGTTACAAAGCCATGATCAACAAAACGTATACAGGAGTGTTGTATAAAAACGAAGTATTTGAATCGCTTGAAAAAGGGCAGCAGCTCAAAGGATATATTCGTAAAATCAGGCCCGATGGAAAAGTTGATCTCATCCTGCATAAACCCGGCTACGAAAAGGTGGATGATATTTCAAAGCAGATATTGGATAAGCTGAAAGAGAAAAGCGGATTTATCGCGCTCAACGATAAAAGTTCGGCCGAAAGTATTTACGAAATGTTCCGCGTCAGCAAAAAGACATACAAAAAGGCAATAGGAGCCTTATACCGGGAGAGGGTTATCACTATTGAAGATGCCGGTATACGACTAAACTAAAGTATATGCAGCCGGGACTTCAACACCAATGCTCATTGATATTACTTCGTGGTTTGCCGGGCAGCGGGAAATCAACACTGGCCGCAGTGCTCAGCGAAAATGGCAAATATCCTGTTCTTTCTATAGATAGTTATTTCACCCATGTGCATACAGGCGAATATAATTTCGACCACAGGAAAAACCACCTGGCTTATACACAATGTGAAAAGCAAACAAAAGAAAAAATGGAAATGGGTTGTCCCAAAATTTTGGTTGACAATACTTTTACTATGGAATGGGAAATGGAGCCCTATTTTAAACTGGCTGCTCAGTATAATTACCGGATTTTTGTTATTACTGTCGAGAACCGGCATGGAGGAAAAAACATTCACAACGTTTCACGGGATCAGATGAAAAAAATGGCTGATAAGTACCAGGTAAAGTTGATGCCTTGATGTGTCAACTTAACTATATGTTCATGCAGAACACTACAGTCTAATCGCATTCGAAGACGGGGAATTGTTAAAACAATATTTATTCCGGGAGTAAATTACTGATGACAACAGAGCTTCCTATTTCAGACGTCATACCCGAGGTAAAGGAAAAACTTTTACATCAAAGTGTACTTATTCTTCAGGCTCCCCCCGGTGCGGGAAAGTCCACTGTACTTCCTATTGAGTTAATGAATGAAAAATGGTTGAAGGGAAAAAAAATACTGATGTTGGAGCCGCGAAGATTGGCGGCAAGATCTGTGGCCGGCCGGATGGCTGAATTAATTAATGATGAAATTGGGAAAACGATCGGGTACCGCGTTCGTTTCGATAATAAAGTAAGTTCCGGTACCCGTATTGAGGTTGTAACCGAAGGAATACTTACGCGCATGTTGCAAGCGGACAATTCGTTGGAAGAAGTGGGGCTGGTGATCTTTGATGAATTCCACGAGCGCAGCCTGCATGCTGACCTTGCACTTGCACTTTGTTTGCAGGCACAACAGGTGTTGCGTGACGACTTGCGGATACTTATTATGTCAGCCACTTTAGATGGAAACAAGCTTTCTCTATTACTAAACAATGCTCCCGTAGTTAATTGTGGAGGACGGCAGTTTCCTGTTAAAATAAATTACATAAATACAGATGCAGCTGCTCCACTTCCTTTGAGCGTGACGCGTGCAGTAAAAAGGGCACTTGCCGAAAATCAGGGAGATGTTTTGGTTTTTTTACCCGGCACGGGTGAAATACACAGGACAAATGAGCTGCTTGAAGCAGAACACATAGGCGCCAGGGTTCACTTGCTCTATGGTGACCTTTCGCCACAACAACAGCAGCTGGCTATTTTGCCTGACCCGGACGGAAGACGTAAAGTCATATTGGCAACTTCCATAGCTGAAACTTCATTGACCATTGAAGGTATTACAGTTGTAATTGATAGTGGCTATTCGCGAGTGCCAAAGTTCGATCTGCGGACCGGACTTACACGATTGGAAACCGTTCGTGTTACAAAAGACGCAGCTGACCAGCGCGCCGGGCGTGCAGGCCGGCTTGGTCCGGGAGTTTGCTATCGGTTATGGAGCGAGGGAACGCATATCCACCTGAACCATCAGCGTAACCCTGAAATCATGGATGCAGACCTGGCTTCGCTCTTGCTTGAATTATGGAATTGGGGCGTAAAAGATATAAATGAACTTACCTGGATAAGTCTGCCTCCCGCCGGAGCCGTGAAACAGGCCCGGGAATTATTGGAACAACTAGGAGCGATCAATGAAACGGAGATCACTCAGCGCGGGAAGGAAATGCTTCGCCTGCCAACGCACCCGCGTATCGCGCACATGTTATTGGAAGCTGTGCTGGAAGATAAGAAGGGAAAGCAAAGCAGGCTTTCCGCACTCGCAACTGATATCACGGCACTGTTGGAAGAGCGCGACCCTTTGCAAAAAGGATCGGGAGCTGATCTGACTCTCAGGATCGAAGCGCTTAGAAAATGGAGATCAAAAGAACGTGTTAACGCGGATAGGGTTTCACTGGAACGTATCGAGCGTGTCGCTTTGTCATGGAGAAAAATACTTAAGCTGGAAATGAATAATACAATTCCGGCTGAGGAAGAAGTTGGTTTGTTGCTTGCGGCCGCTTACCCTGAGCGTATTGCAAAGCAACTTGGTAAGAATGATGCCAGGTATCGTTTGGCGAATGGACGCATTGTAAAGTTAAGTGATGGAGATCCTTTGATACGCGAAGAGTGGTTAGCTGTCGCGCATTTGGATGCGGGAAATAAAGAGGGTAAAATATTCCTGGCGGCGCCCCTGAACCATGAGGACCTTTTGCATCTCGCCCGACTCACAGACGTTGTGACCTGGGATTCGAAAAAGGGAGCGATCGTCGCGGTAACGGAAACGCGCATCGGTAATATTACTATTGAAAGCGCACCTTTGAAGAAAATTCCCGATGAGCAGCGTGTCAGGATATTATGTGATGCGATCCGTCTGGAAGGGATGGATAATACGCTGAACCGGACACCTGATATTAAAGACTGGCAGGCACGGATAATGAGCCTGCGTATATGGCGACCTGAAGAAGAGTGGCCTGATGTGCGCGACGAGGCGTTAATGAATTCGTTAGAGGAATGGCTTGGGCCATATTTAACAGATGTGAGTAAACGCGATGAGCTTAAAAAATTGGATTTGAGTATTGTGCTTGGTGGATTTTTATCATGGGAATTAAACCGGCGATTGAACGAACTCGCGCCCGTAGCTTTAAAAGTGCCAAGCGGTTCGATGATACATTTAACTTATTTTTCGGATGGCAGCGCTCCCGAAATGCCTGTGCGTTTGCAGGAAGTTTTTGGAATGCTTGAAACACCTGCTGTAAATGAGGGAAGGAATAAAGTGCTGTTACATTTGTTATCTCCTGCCCGCAGGCCGGTGCAGGTAACGCAGGACATTCACAGCTTTTGGAAAAATAC
>JAEUTS010000324.1 GCA_016787005.1 Bacteroidia bacterium | reverse complement strand
AAGCTTGTTACGGTTAAGATTGGTAAGCTGCGTGAAGTTTTTACGGTACGCTTCAATATTAAGTTCTAAATGCTTGAAAAGATCAAATTCAAAACCGGCTATCATGTGATTGGCCTTTTGTAAACGCGAACTCACGTCTCTCACATTACCATCTTTATCTGTAAATTGTGCCTGAAGATTATCAGGACCACTCAAAAATCCGTAAAAGAGGTTTACCACATCTCTGTCGGATGTAGCGCTGATAAGGTTTTGCGAATACCACCCGCCGGCAAATTTAAACCGCAGCCTGTCGGCTATGTTATACTTGCCATCAATTCGCGGTTCAGGCGAAAACTCAGATAACGATGCGTAATATTGTGTTCTCAAACTGGGCTCAAGAACAAGTTTTTCATTTTTCGAAAGAAATTTATAACTCAGGTATCCACCGAGTTCGGTCGTGTTTTCCTGTTGGGTAATTTCCCTGTTTACTGAATTGAAAAAATTAAAATTCGTTGTAAAGCCTACCACTTCTATCCCATACCTGAATGAGTTTTTCCGATTAAGGAAATAAGTAAGATCAATCCCCATATTAAAACCGCCTATATTGCTGCTGCGCGCATGATCATCGGAGGCGCTGGTCAGATCAACAGTGTAATTTGAATAGGCAAAATTACCCTGGATGAGGATAGGCGAAGCGCTCGGCACCAATACAAAATTACTTCCTACGCCGCCAGTCACCCATTTAAAATCCGAAACGGTCTGGTACTTCACATGGTCATCGAAATGAAACCCGAACACATTCAGCTTGCTTCCATTAGCCGAACTCAGGGATATTTTTCCATACAGGTCGTTAAAGCTGAAAGGTAAACCATTCGGATCGATGTATGAATACAAAAATTTTGATGTGGTTGGCAGGTAGGATGTTTTTGCCGACAATACAAATGAAGAACTTCCACCCTCTTCTGTTTTAGCCTTAAAAATAGGGCCTTCCAAAAGCATACGGCCCACAAAAGGGCTGGCAGACACTTTTCCGCTATAACGCTTTTTATTACCATCGCGGGTTGTGAAATCCATAATGGAAGAAATACGCCCGCCGAATTGCGCGCCAAAGCCACCGGTGTAAACATCGGCATGACGAATGATATCCATATCGAATACCGAAAAAAGTCCAATGGAGTGAAATGGATTGTAAATGATCATCCCGTCCATTAAAACTTTATTCTGAACAGGCGATCCTCCGCGAATATATAATTGTCCGCCCTGGTCGCCCGTAAAAATAACACCGGGCAACACCTGCAGGTATTGCGCAATATCAGGTTCGCCCCCAACGGACGGGATCTTGTTTATTTCTTTGGGTGTAATAGTATTCACAGACACCCTTGCATCCGTTTTCTTAGCTTCAGTTTCGGCTGATACTTCAATGGCGGTAAGCTGCACGCTCGACTTAACGAGGTACAGCTTTTTTGAGAGTATATCATTGGCTTTAACCGATATAGTTTCACGGATCGTATCAAAACCAATTGAAGTAACCGTCAGGATATAATTTCCGGGAGGAACTTTTGAAATAGAATAATAACCATTCACGTCCGAAGTGGCCCCGAACGTTGTACCTCTTAAATAAACTGTTGTAAATATGGCAGGCTCTCCATTGTCCTTGGTATAAACAAAGCCACGTATGCTGGCCGTTTGGGCGAGTACCTCGACTGAAAAAATAACCGCAATTAAAAAGGCAATATTCTTCACAAAACGCATCTTCCTGAATTAAGGCGTGAAAAGTACTAATTATAGTTCTATTTTTTTCGTTTTTCGGGCATATTCATTTAAGTGGTTGGAAATGGGGGATTAGCGGTTGGAAATGGGGAAATGTAAAACTAACGTTATGAACTAAAAAGCCCGCCGTCGCTCTGAAAAAGAGCTATGGCGGGCGAAGGTGGAGCTGCTGGGATTTGAACCCAGGTCCAACAGACAATCGAAGAGCTTTCTACATGCTTAGTTCAGCTGGTGACCTATTAAGTTAAGATGCCTAAGTTATCCGAATAGGTCACTATTTATGCTATTTTGTTGCAATTAATTTCAATGTGCCCAACTGGTGTAGGAAATTTAACACATTTATTTTGCCCTGCAAGATATGCCGCTAAAACTGTACCCATAACAATAGTAATAATTGCTAAAATAAAAAATTGATTTGTTGTCATTTTAAATTTTTTTGATTTCATTAAATTTCCCTTTATTATATGGGCTTTGCAAGGGTGTGTCCGTTTATTTCTCAACAATTTCAGATACTTTAATAACAACCAATGTGATCAATTCTTTAATACAGGTTTTGCTGCGGGGCTATTTAGCATAACGGCAAATTATAAGGCAGCTTTGACTTTGTGTACCAGCTTGTGTGGCTGTTTTATAATTAAGCGTTATGTTAAGATAGCTTGGGTTATGCGAGGGCTTTTATTCTAAATTTGCTGAATGGAAAAGAACATATACATACGTGCCTTAGAAATTGGTGCAAATCACATGAAAGACGG
>JAEUTS010000328.1 GCA_016787005.1 Bacteroidia bacterium | reverse complement strand
CTTCATCGTAACTATTAACAGCAATTCCATTTGCATTATCACCAGGCCCCAAAAAAGTAGAATATATTAACGTCGAGCCTGCTGCATTTATACGGATCACAAAAGCACTTCGCGCTGTAAAAACAGTATTATATGATCCGGAAGTAACCGGAAAGTTAGCCGATTGAGTTCCCCCAACAACAAACGCTTCATTCGCCGGATTTATGGCTATAGAAAAAAATTCATCAAAACTGAATCCCCCAATGTATGTAGAATAAACTAACGCGTTTCCTGTTGCGTTTAATTTCGTTACATAACCATCTTGCGCACCATTATAGCTATTATCAAACGAACCTGCAGTAGTTGGAAAGTTAGTTGAACTTGTTGACCCGGTAATATAAGCGGCTCCTGCTGCATCAATGGCGATACCGCTTCCGTTATCATAATCACTTCCTCCTAAAAATGTAGAATAAACTAATGCTGTACCGGTCGGATTTAGCCTGGTTACAAATCCATCACGCACGCCATTGTACCCCGTATCAAATGATCCTGCTTTTACCGGAAAATTGGCAGACGCTGTAAATCCTGTAACAAAGGCTTCACCTGCAGCATTAATCGCAAGCGCATCTCCCATCCAGTTAAGGTCATCATTATCCGAGCCGCCGAGATATGTAGAATAGATTAATGCAGACCCTGCCGCATTGAGTTTTGATACAAAAACATCACTAAACCCTCCTCCAAAGGCAGATTGAACAACTCCACCTGTAACAGGAAAATTCGGAGAATCGGTGTTACCTGCAACAATTACTTCGTTAGCAGCAGTAACCGCAATTGAATATCCAAGCTCTGAGTTTGAGCCGCCCAGATTAGTAGAATAAATAAGAGTTGTGCCGGTAGGGTTTAATTTAAAAACTATCGCATCTCTGGCACCATTACGTGCGGGTTGGTATACACCTGCAGTGATAGGAAAATTAGCGTCATTGTATGTCGTTCCATAAATATTGCCGGCGGCATCTAATGCAATGTCTCCCATATAACTATTACTTGCAGCAGTCCCTCCTAAAAATGTTGACCATGCTAAAATTACAGGATCAATAACGAGCGTAATTTCAGGGTCATAATCTCCCTTCAGCAAAAATCCAAAAGTTGTTTTATCAATAACGTGGTATTCTATGCTCACCTTTTGTTTTCGTCCGTTTATCAATTGGTATGACTCCGGAAGCTCCTCCAATAAAGTTCCCCATGCTGTTTTTATTTCCAACTGACCCTTATCATTAATATTCAAGCGTTCAACGCCCTCGAGTTGCATCTGAATAGTATTGATCTCTCCGCCCGGTTTTATAATATAATCGTATTTTAACTCCTTCCCTGAACTATAATAATTAATATCAATGTTATCATAAATGTTCTCATATGAGATCATACGAAAATCGGGAACATTAATCCTGTGCTTTGTAAAATCATTTCCAAGCAGATAGTTTGTATGACTATCCTCTTTGCCCTCAGAGGTAACATTAACACTTGCATTTGCACCTTTAAAATGAAGGTTCCATATCATATATTCACTTTTGGACTCGGAAGGAGAGCGGCTTTTGCCAGATGTATTAATTCCTGGCTCTTCCAACTCCCTTACAACTGCAAAACTCAACATATCCTTTAAAAAATAAATATTGGCATTCCAACCGGGTGATGATCCTTTGTAAAGTATTTTATTTCCATTCAAGGTATAGTCATCCCACTGCCCTGTGTTTCTCCGAAACATTACCGGCAAATTGGAAATATTATTATAAATCATTTGCCTCTCATTTTTACTTAAACTTTTTTCGGTAAGAATACTATTCCTATGATAATTGCCGGATTGTTGGGCAATAACCTCAATGTTATTTAACAGTAAAAAAGAACTGCAAATAATGAAGGTGTACACCCTATAAATGTTGCTGATCATGGATATGATATTTATTTTCAATACTTAACTCAATGAATAACGGAACTAAGGCGCTGTTAAATTAACATTAATACTGCATCCATTCTTATCGATAATATTTATACCATATGCTCCGGGACAAAGTTGATTCTTATACCTGTTCACATATCCATCAGGCCAGCTATAAGTATACGGGCTTGTACCACCTGTTGCTGAAACCATTATCCACTGTTTGCAACCACATCCCCCACAATTTGCAGTACCCTTGGCAAATTGTCCGGCCAATGCCGGAGGGGAATTTATTATAGTTGTTGCTGTAGCGGTGCAGCCCTTACTATCAATAATCGTTACAGTATAACTGCCGGCCGACAAACCTGAAACCTGGAATCCGGAACCCGGAACTCCTGCACTCCAGTTATAGGTATATGGCAAACTTCCACCTCCACCAACAGCAGTTGCTGATCCTGTTGAAGCACCGCTACAAGTTGTATTTGTTGCAGTTGTGGTTACTGTAATCGCCGGATTAATAGTTACTACTGCAGTGGACGTGGATGTATTTCCTCCGCCATCACGTATTGTAACAGTATATGTTGTTGTAGCCACCGGACACGGATTAATATTTTGCGTCGTGGCGCTGTTACTCCAGGAGTAAGTATACGGACTTGTTCCTCCCGCACCACTTGCCGTAACTGTAGCGCAGCTCCCGGGACATATTGAACTGCTCATAGCGGTTACAGTAGGGCCGGCAGAACAATCTATAACTTTTACCACTCCCGCAATAGTGTTTGCACAGTTTAAAGCTGAACTATATACATAATGTGTAACACTATATGTACCCGCCACTAAAAAAGTGTAAGAATAGTTCACCGCAACGGCACTTGTCGTATTTCCTGAGACCAGCCAGTTGTGCGTTATCCCGGTACCTGCCGCTGTGCCTGTATTGGTAAAGTTCACCGTTGTACCGACACAAACAGTTCCGGTTGGAGATTGCGAGAATGTTGCTGAGACTCCGGGGGCAGAACCTCCAATCGTAATTGTTGCAGTCTTTGTACATCCAAGTGCGTCGGTAACAGTTACAGTATAAACTCCGGCAATCAAACCGGAAACAGATGGAAGAACTTGTCCATCGCTCCAGCTATATTTATAAGCAGGTGTGCCGCCACTTACATTTACAGATCCGCTGCCTGATAAATTGCAGTTGATATTCTGACTTGTTGTGGATAGTGTCATTGGATCAGATACAATTATCACAGGAAGGGTTCCGGTTCTTGCACATCCATCCGCATCGGTAACTGTAACACTATATGTACCTGGGTTCAGCCCCGTAATTGACGAGGTATTTTGTCCATTGTTCCACAAATAATTGTAAGGCGATCTTCCGTTTGCGGTGCTTACAGTCGCAATACCCATATTTGCAGAACATGACCATTGTGCAGTAAAACCCAAAGTGATCGCGGGAGGCTGTGTGACACTAACTAGTTGTATAGAATTGCACCCGGATGCATCCGTTATTGTAACGGTGTACGAACCGGCAGCTAACCCGGTCACCGTGGCTGCTGTTTGTCCGACCGGAGCAGACCACGAATATGTATATGGTGGTGTACCTCCTAAAGTTGTTACAGAGGCTGAACCTGTATTTCCACCGTTACAGGTAACATTAACCGAGCTTATAGATGCGGACACCCCGCCTGCAGGGCCGATTATAGTTGCAGAAGCTGTTAATGCAAGATTACAGCCCGTTGAAACGGTCACAGTATACGTTCCGGGACATAAGCCGCTAATGACATTTGTACCGCTGGTTGAGTTTAATGTCTTATTACCATTGCTCCATGTATAATTATATAATGAAATGCCACAATTGACCGTCGCGGCAACCGAACCATTACATGTACAGCCTGATGTATTATTTGCTATTGCAGTAGATAACGTTACAGTAGGAGGAATAAATTTCACAATAAAAGATTCATCATCACTAATTGCTCCACTTGCATCATAATAAGCACCCCCGCCCGGGTTTTGTAAAGCAGTAAAACCGGGACTGTGGTCTTCTCCTACACATACAATATTTCCATTCACATCAACAGCAATGTTAGTTGGCCAGCTTCCTGCACCGGAATGCGTATCTGAAGCAGGTGCCCCAAATATCTGGCTCCATATTAGCGAATAATTCGTATTGCTGAACTGAGCAATAAAACAATCCGAACCAACAGGAGTGGTAGTTGTGCCAATATAACTACAGTTAGAAGCCTGCGTTACCATATTACCCTGCACCTGAATGCCTGTAACATAAATATTATTGCATTGATCAGTTGTTACTTCAATTCCGCTGGAGTAAGCCGTTCCAAAATAGGTTGACCATATTCTTGTGCCGATATTTGAAAATTTCAAAATAAAAGCATTCCACGACCCAACAGAACCATGCGTTGCCTGGTAATAAGCTCCGCCGCCCGGATCAAACGCCGGAAAATTCGGGGATTTCGTTTGTCCGGTAATAATGATATTTCCACCCGCATCAGTTGTAATGGCGTTAGGCTCATCCACATCAGAACCACCGTAATAGGTACACCAAACCAGTGCTTTCGCCGAATTAAATTTGGCAATTACAAGGTCTGTGTTCCCGGCATTTGCTCCCTGAAAATAAGTGCCTGCATTAACCAAAGGAGGAATTAAATTTGAACTGTTGGCCACGATAAATATATTACCGGCATTATCACCAGTAATATCAACCACCCGGGCATCTCCTGCTCCGGGGCCGATCGTTGGATTTAAGGTGCCGGGAAATTCTGTCGCCCATGTTAAAACGCCTGCTGTATTAAACATCGCTACAATGCCCGTCCAAAATAAACCCGAACCGGATATTGTATTATTAAAGTAGGCTCCTCCCCCAGGATTTACAAGCGGCGTCGCGTTTGTACCTCCTCCAATAATAAACAAATTACCCGCCGCATCAACATACAATGAGTTACCCGAATCCCATCCGCCTCCGCCATAGTATGTAGCCCACAACCGTACACAAGTTGTGCTGTTAAATTTCAGAATAAAAAAATCATCACCGCCACCATTTACCGCCTGGTTATAGGCACCTGCCAATGCCAGTACAGGCAAATTTGTCGACCTTGTTGTTCCAACGAGGTAAATGCTTCCGCCATTATAAGCTACATCATACAACTGCTCCCCGGAATTGTTGCCGCCATAATAGGTTGACCATAATCTTACTCCATTCGGAGAAAATTTTAATATGCATGCGTCAATACCGCCGGGCATAGCACCCTGAAACCAGGCTCCTCCTCCCGGATTCTGTGTCGGAAAACCACCGCCTGTTTGTGAATACCCTGCGATAAAAATATTACCCGCCGGATCTGTGCAAACTCCATTCATTCCGTCATTCGCCGGCCCCCCGTATATTGTTCCCCACCACAATTGCGGATCAATTGTAAGTATTTTATCCTTTTCGTACGCATTAATTTTTATTCCAACCTCATATGAAAAACCGTCTTTAATTTCCTTTCCCGTTTCCTTAACAATATATTCAGAGAAAACGGGGTGTAAATTATTCTCCTGATAGCAAAGTAATTTTCCTTCAGTTAATTCACCGAGTTCATTTTTAAAATGAATCTGATCGCTTTTCACTTTCAATTTTCCGCTTCCTTCGTAAATAAGTTTTATCTGATCAGGATCAGCGTTGGGATGGACGATGAAATCGTGCTTCAAGCCCCCTCCACCTCCCCCAAGGGGGAGAGTAGATTTCTGTTGGTTAGTGAGAGGAGAAGTATAGAGTACCCAATCAATTCCAGGGTAAACCTCTTTGATAATAACCTTAGAATACGTCTTCACATTCAACACCCCATCAGGACAATGACTAAGGTAATAATCTACTTTCCCAACAGTAATATCACCTTCAGTAATAACATTTTCTTTTCGTATTGATGCTCCTTTCACGAGCATATCTACACGGTGCCAAACCTTAGTTAATGCTTCCGATTCCGATGTTATAACATTCCCAGTGAGATGTGAAGCTAAATTTTCTTCTTTTTCCAATTTATAAAACTGGTAAGTGAGTCCGGTTGTAGTTACCCAGATATCAAGGTTTGGCAGTTCGGCCTTAAACAAAACATATGGAGCCGGCTCACCATTAATATCGGCCATTTGCCCTTTGTTTTCAATAAAACCAAAAGGTGTTTGTTGCGACATCCATTCGCTTGCGCGGGCCTTTATTTGAGGATCAGTATTAGTGTTATCGGCAAATAAATTGCAAATGATAAAGGAGGCAATGAAAGCGAAACAGTATTTGTTCTTCATTCGTACTTTTAATTTATTACCCGATCATATTGCTTTGCTTTCCCGCACATTATAATCACAAAATAATGGTAAGTACCTCAGAGCAAACTCGGAACTCGAATTTCGTTGCAAGCTACGAGGAATTAATCTGTCCTTCTCGTCCCCCGAAGCAATCGCGCAGGGGATTAAATTTAACCACCCACACTCGCTAAACAAATACATTTTCATACAAGCATTTGCTTTTAAACACATTATATACTTCGTAATTAATTGTTTATCAGGCATTTTTAAACAATTATGTTAGCCATCAAACTCTGAATGAAATTTCATAACATAATCCATCAAGGTGCTACCAGACTTACATTTATACTACAGCCATTTTTATCCTTAATATTTATCGTATAGCTTCCCGGACAAAGCTGATTCTTGAACCTGTTTGTGTAGCCATCGGGCCAGGTGTAGGTGTATGGGCCCGTACCGCCCGCCGCATTAACCATCAGCCATTCCTTGCAGCCGCAGCCCGCACACCCCGCAGTTCCTTTGGTGAATTGGCCCACTAAAACGGGCGGCGAAATTATGCCGGCAACGGAAATAGCAGTACAACTTTTGCTATCTGTTACAGTTACCGTATAATTGCCAGGTGCGAGACCGGTAATTGTTTGCGTTGTCTGACTGTTACTCCAATTATATACATAAGGCGAACTACCACCGCCTGCTGCCGCTGCCACAGAGCCTGTTCCTCCATTACAGGTTATGCCGGTTGGATTTGTTGTTACGTTTACAGGCGGATTAACAGTTACGACTGCAATTGAAGTTGATGTATTTCCTCCCGTATCTCTTATTGTAACCGTATATGTAGTGGTTGATACCGGACAAGGACTTATGTTTTGTGTTGTAGCACCGGTACTCCATGAATAAGTATATGGACTTGTTCCACCTGCGCCATTTGCTGTCACTGCAGCGCAGCTGCCGGGACATACCGAGCTCCCAATGGCTGTTACAGTAGTACCGGAACAATTAATAACAACTACTGAATTTTTTACCGAATTATTGCATTTCCCATTATTAACATTTTGAGAAACACTATATGTTCCAATTGTTAAAAAAGTATAGGAAAAATTGGCACTTGAACCACTTACGGTCGGTAACGATTGTCCGGGAGGGGTTAGTGACCATGTATAAGTGACACCGGAACCTGTTGTCCCGGTATTTGTAAAACTTACAGTTGTGCCAACACAAATTGTTCCACCAGGTGATTGTGTAAATGCAGCGGATACCGGACTTGTTCCTGTAATATTGAAAGTTCTTGAAAGTGTACATCCATTTGCATCGGTCACTGTTACAGTATAACCACCAGCCACAAGACCGGAAATACTTGAACCAATCTGTCCCCCATTACCTACCAGAGCATAACCAATCTGCCCGTTACTCCAGCTAAAAAACACACCACTGCTATCTGTAATTGTAGCGGAACCACTTGTAGTACAACTGATATTTGAACTTGATGTAATAATTGTTGGGAGTTTTGGAGGCAATAAATTCACTATTTTACTTACAGCACAACCATAGCTATCTGTTATGGTAACCGTATAAGTGCCTGAAATTAATCCAGTGATCATTTGTGTTGTGCTTGAATTACTCCACAAATAGCTATAAGGAGAAGTTCCACCGCCGCCATATGCTGATGCACTTCCGCTATTAACAATACAGGCAACCGGACTCGCAATAACTACAGAAGCTGTAATTGCTGGTGGTCCAGCAATTGTTATAGTTTGAGTAGTCTTACACCCACTCGCATCAGTTACTGTAACTGTATATGTTCCCGCAACAAGACCTGTAGCAATTTGTGCAGTCTGATTCCCAAAACTCCAATTGTAGGTATATGGTCCCAAACCACCATTAACACTAACGCCGGCAGTACCTAAAAAATTACAACCGGTGTTTGTTTGAGAAGGAATTGTAGCGGATAACCCTGTATTCGTTCCGGTTAAAATAAAATAAATCGTATCCCTGTTACACTCGGCATCAGTTACCTCAACCCAATAATTTCCGGCACATACACCTGTTAAGGAATTGGTAGTACTGTATGAGTTAAGCGTGTTTGATCCATTACTCCAGATGTAATTATATGGTCCGTTATTGCAGTTTTGAATATTAATAGTCGCACTGCCATTGCAGGCACATCCACCGGTGGAATTAATCTGGGATTGAGTATAAGTAGGAATCGCGGCTTTAAACTTGGAGATAAAACTATCATCGCTGCCATTGTGAGTGGCATCGTAAAATGCACCTCCACCCGGATTTGCCAGGGACACAGTACCCCAGGCTTCACCATCAATAAATAAATTTTTCTTTGAATCACATATTAATCCCGATACAATTGTGTTTTGAAAAGCCGTAGACCATCTCATAATTCCTGTTTTACCAAATGAGGCAATAAATCCACGATTGGTTAATATACTTGGATCAAAGAACGAACTACAACCCGGATTTAATAATGTGAAATTAGAATTCGCACTTGAGCCGCCGACATATACATTATTACAAACATCGGTAGTAATACTATTGTGACGGTAATACTCGGGGCCCCCTCCATTTAAAAAAGTTGACCAAAATGGAATACCGGAATTATTGAATTTCACTAAATATCCATTGGGATTGTCAATTAAATTCGAACCAACAAAAAATGCATTACTGCCAGGGTTTAATGTGAATAAATTAGAAGAAGCAGAACTACCATACATATAAACGTCATTATTTAAATCAATCGCAAGCCTTGGTCCACTCATATTCTCCACACCATTTCCACCCCAATAACTTGCCCATAAACGCTGTCCTGAATTGTTGAATTTCAAAATAAAATGATCTGAATTTCCACATTGTTGCTTGATATTTCCACCTCCATAAACACCTTGAAAATAGGCTCCGTTATTGGGATTATATGTAGGAAAATCATATGACTCAGTAGCTCCGGATACAAAAATATTTCCAGAATTATCGGCCTTAATGGATCCGCCAAAGTCGCTATAAATTCCTCCATAATAGGTACTCCATACCAATGTTCCGGCATTGTTGAACTTGGTGATAAACAAATCCCCTGTATAATAAAACCAATTACAACTACCCGGCCCGCTACTGCTATTTCCACTGAATGTACCTTGAAAATATGCTCCACCTCCCGGATTTAAGACAGGCAGATTAGTTGACTTGGTATTTCCTAAAACAAAAATGTTACCATTTACATCAACAGAGATTGAATTTCCAATATCAACATCATTACCTCCAAAATATGTACACCACAACAATGTGCCGGTCGTACTGAATTTTGCAACAAAGGCATCCTCTATTCCTCCTAAAGTAGCCTGATAGTATGCAGCTCCCATACTTTTTAATGGAGGCACACCGGTACCTCTACCGGTTAAATAAATACTGTTATTAAAATACGCCATATCACATGGGCCACCTCCAAATAATGATGACCATATTAAAACTCCGGCATTACTGAATTTCATGATAAAACCACTGCCAGCTGTCACATTGTATGCACCGGCCCATGATTTGAGCGGAAAATTTGGAGAATCGACATACCCTGAAACATAAACATCATCATTTGCATCAACTGCAATTGTACATGCACCATCCAAACCACTCCCCCCTACAAAGGTTGACCAATTCAGTTGCGGATCAATTATTAGTGTTTGAGTTAAATCATAATTTTGAATTGAAAACGAAACCTCATCACTATTATCAAGGATAAAGGATGATGCAATGATATGATCGGAGTTTTTTAAAAATGTCACAGGTTTGTTTTCAGTTAAACTTCCAAACGCAGCAGATATTTTAATATCATTTTCTATGCTTTCAACTCCTGAATTTAAATAAACCAGCTTTATTTGTTTGTAATCTGCACCCGGGTGTACAATAAAATCATATTTAAAACCACTGGTATTTGAATTATATAATACCCAATCAATGCCCGGATATATATCAGTTATTGTAAGTTTATCAAATTTCTTTACACCATAGATCTCCTCCGATCTATTGCCTGAGAAAAAATTATAATCAGCTACCGAAGGATTGTCGCGAATAATATTTTCTCTTCTTATCCTGGCATTCTTTAGATTCATGTCAACGCGCACCCATTCTATTCTCTTATTTTTATCCTTATTCGATATTTGCTCATCAGTACCTTCTCCCTCTTCTTCATTTTTAACAAATACATAAGTCAAGCCTTTTTCAGTAACATACATATTCATGCCCGGAGCTTCCGCTTTGAATAGTACATATGGAACAGGGATATTGTCCATGTCCTTTATCTGGCCCTTATTCTCCAAAAACTGAACTGATTGGTTTTGTACCCACTTTTGGGCCTTTGCTTTCAAACTAGGATCTGAGTTATCGTTCTCGGCTTTCACCATCATTTTACTTACAATCAGCAGGAAATAAATATGAAAACAGATATATTTCATCTATAGATTTTAATGTATTGAAAGGTAAGACATCAACTATATAAATCAAAACCTAAATGTATTAAATCTGTACAATTTCAACATGTTAAATATTTTACTTAATTTCATACAGCATAATATAATTGATAAATATATCGATTCATCCGTACATTTTCAATGAAGCCATCCGATGAACTATTCAGGCTGATCAGATCCTTAAGCAAAGCCGAAAAAAGAGGTTTCAAGCTTTATGCCGCCCGTTATACGGGCAGCAAAACGTATCTGAAATTATTTGACGCGATCGACAAACAGAAGGAATACAATGAAGATAAATTGCTGAAGCTGTTCGCGAAAGAAAAATTCTCGCGGCAACTTCACCGGTATAAAAACTATTTAAATTCTCTCATTCTTCAATCACTGGAGATTCAATACTCAGATGACACTGTTGATTCCTTGTTAAAACATAAAGTATTACAAATTGCAATACTATATAAAAAAGGATTATTTGAACAATGCCGAAAATTAATTTCAAATGCGAAAGAACTCGCCCAAAAACGGGAAAGTTATCTGGTCCTGTTGGAATTATCACATTGGGAATTCCGGCTGACTGCTATCCAATCGTATTTGAATGTGGATGAAAATTACATTGTGAACTTATTTAAAACTGAGTTCAATACAATGGAAGAATATAAAAACTACAGGGAATATTCTGAACTTGAAGGAAAGGCGTTCAACGTTTTTAAAAAGGAAGGTTTAATGCGAAGCCCCTCCCACTTAAAGCAACTTAACAAACTGGCTTCACATCCGTTATTGTCTGATGAAAAAAAAGCCAATAGTTTTATTTCTAAAATAAAATTCCACTCAATTCATGTCGCCATATGCAGTATAACACACAACTTCAAAAAGATTATTATACATACGAAACGAATTGTTGATTTGATTGAAGAAAATCCTTACCATATAGCTGACAACAAATCAAATTATATAATTTGCCTGGCTAACCACTTTAATTCCCAGATGACCCTGAACCAATACAGTGGGGCACTTCAAACAGTAAACAAAATAAAAAACATTCAGGTTATTTCCCAAGGTGATAAAGAAATGGTCACGCTCATGCTGATAGACAAAGAATTATTTATGTATTATAAAACCGGGGATTTTGAGAAAGGAAAATCTTTGCTAAATTCAATAGACAGTGGCAATTTCGAAAGTATTGTTGTAAAATATAAAAGGGAATCGGAAGTTTTTTTTAAAATCGCCAATATATATTTTGGCCTGGGCGAATTTCAACAGGCAAGTACGTATTCAAAAAAAATCATCAACAGTACATTCACAAATCAAAGAAAAGATATAGAATGTTTTTCCCGGGTATTTTCACTGATCATTTATTTTGAAACGGGAGACCAGGATCAATTGGAATTTTCAATCAGATCTGTTTACCGTTTTTTGCTGAAACGTGATCGCTTGTATAAATTTGAAGATGCTATTTTAACTTTTATCCGGAAAAAAATTATCAAAGTGACAACAAAGGAAGAACTCCGAAAAGCGTTTGTCGAACTGAAAGACAAATTGGAAAAAGTCATAAAAGACCCGTTTGAGAAAACAGCCTTGGACTATTTCGATTTTATCAGTTGGCTTGAAAGTAAAATAAAAAAGCGGCCTTTTGCGGAAGTGGTGAGAGAAAAGGCGAAACAGGTGGCTAGCTAAATGTTAGTTGCCCGGCAGCCGTCAAAAACAGTATCTTTGAATTGAAAATGTTTACCCAAGAGCTAAAAGCCCTTCTGGCAAAAGAAATAAAACTCGAATTCCGCCATAAATACGCGTTGAACGGGATATTGCTGTATGTTATTTCAACTGTATTTATAAGCTACCTTTCATTCAAACAAATTGTTGATCCGCCTACCTGGAACGCCTTGTTCTGGATCATTATGCTGTTTGCATCGGTGAATGCCGTATCAAAAAGCTTTATGCAGGACAGCCGCGGATTACAGCTTTACTATTATACATTGGCAGGTCCCCAGGCTGTTATTATTTCAAAGATCATATACAACGCGTTATTGCTGCTTTGCATATCGCTTACTTGCTATGCGTTTTACTCATTATTCATCGGAAATATTGTCCAAAATCAGATATTGTTTTTAACAAGCCTTATACTGGGCAGTTTAGGCATTTCATCGGTCCTTACTCTTATATCAGCTATCGCCGCGAAAACAAACAACAACTTTAGTTTAATGGCTGTTTTAAGTTTCCCTATAATGGTACCTTTACTTATTACACTAATGAAAGTTTCGAAGGATGCGGTCGATGGACTCGCGTTTTCGGTAACCTACTCTTACCTTCTGGTACTTACCCTATTAGACCTTATTGTAGTGACACTTTCTTATATGTTATTTCCGTACATTTGGAAGGATTAAAACAGTTCAACGTTCAACGTTCAAGGTTCAAGGTTCAAGGTTCAAAGTTGAAATAAAAAATTAATGGCAAGCATAAAAAGATTCGAAGAAATTGAGTCGTGGCAACTCGCCAGAGAACTTGATAAAAAGATTTTTTCAATTACAAAACAAACTGATTTTTCAAAAGACTTTAAGTTAAGAGATCAGATACTAAACTCCCCCGGTTCGATCATGGATAATATTGCAGAAGGTTTTGAACGGGGTGGCAATAAAGAGTTTAACCAGTTTCTATCTATCTCAAAAGGCTCTGCCGGTGAATTAAAATCACAATTATATCGGGCACTTGACAGAGGGTATATTGACAATTCAAAATTTGAAGAATTATTTAATGAAGCCAATACTGTTGCAAAAAAAATTGGTGGATTGATGGGTTATCTTTCAAAAAGTGATTTTAGAGGGTCAAAATATTATTATCAAAATACTAACTAAATTTTATTGCTAAAATCAAACCTTGAACATTGAACATTGAACCCGGAACTTTGAACTTATGAAGAATTGGTGGAAAATAGTATCAGTTGTACTTCTTCTCTTTACAATCATCTGGGGTTTCTTATGCCCTGTGCCGAAATTAGCCATTTTGCATGAAACCATTCGCAACCTGTTCTTCCATGTTACTATGTGGTTTGGGATGATGATAATCTTAACTGTTTCCCTTTATCACAGCATTCTCTACCTGGGAAAATCCAACATTAAAAATGATATTATAGCAGCTGAGGCAACCAACGTATCTATTTTGCTCGGCACACTCGGACTGGCGACAGGTTCCTTATGGGCCCGCTACACATGGGGTGCATGGTGGACCAACGATCCGCAGTTAAACGGAGCTGCTGTAACAATGCTGGCTTACCTTGCTTACGTATTGCTCCGAAATTCAATTGATGATGAACAAAAACGGGCACGCATTTCTGCTGTCTACAATATTTTC
>JAEUTS010000306.1 GCA_016787005.1 Bacteroidia bacterium | reverse complement strand
ATTGCTTCCCCCAAAGGCATGATTATAGAATATGGTCGGAACCTTTGTGCTTATATCGGATGGATGATAGACGTATATATATTTTCCTGAATAGGCAGGGTTTGGTAATGAATCAATGGCAACGGAATGAGTTCCGTCAGCTCCGTAACCGCTTGTTGGTTTTGCAATATTGGGGTCGTTGTATTGTGCAAAGCAGGTCGCTACGCTCAAAACTATAATGATCGAAGTGGTAATTATTTTCATACTTATTGTTTAATGATCTTTGAAACAGACAGCATACCTTCATTGTTTTTGAGCTCTACAAAATATACTCCTGCGCAAAGTGCCGATATGTCCAGTTGATTTACATTGTATTCCAATATAATTTTCTCGCCAACCAGGTTGTAAATAGTTATTTCATTTGCAGAATGATTTTTATTGTTGAAGTAAATAATATCTTTTACAGGGTTTGGATAGATTACCGTGTTTGCTGAATTGAGTATACTTTCATCGAGACCTGTAGATAAATAACATGTTCCGGGAACAGTATTTCTTACAACATCCATAATCTGAAACCAGGTAGATTCCACAGAGGGAAAAGTTGAAGGAAATACAGTGAACAGAACACCTGTTATTCCTTTACAACGATTTATCCAAAAGCTTGTTCCAAACGCGCCAGCCCCGCTAATTTGTTCCTGGTACATTTGTGTTGGGTTATAAATATCCAGCCAGTCGCCAATGCCATAGTAAATATTGGTAGCACCATATGGATTATTGTATGCTGGTGAGGTAGGGTAGGGTGAGGCTAACTGAGGAACCCCATTCGTCTGGTCCTTCCACATTTCGAGCATCCAAATGCTATCTACTACCTGAACACCACTTTTATTTTTGCCATATTTTTGAATGAACCTCGCAAATTTCATTATGTCAACCGGAGAAGTACAGATTCCGCCCGCGATCCTTGGATTATTTGCTTTAAGACAAAATTCGGTGTTGCTTAGTCCTAACGGGTTTGCAATTTTTTTTGCAAATAATGTGTCCCAGGGTATTCCGGCAACTTGTTCGGCAATTGCACCGGCCACGTGCATGGATACACCCGTGTATTTAAATTTTGTGCCGGGTTTATATATCTTCGGATCGTTTTGAATAATGCTATCAGCGGCTTCCTGAAGTGTTAGGGTACTGCTTGAATGGTAATTGGTTGATCCATCCCAGCCTGCGGTATGAGAAAAATTTTGTCTTATTGTGCTGCTTCCTTTTCCAACTAAGGTGGCGTTGGGTTTATACTTTCCAATACTGTCGTCCAGATCGAATAGCCCCTCTTGTGCCAAACGAAGTATTAATGCGCCTGAAAAGGTTTTCGTGCCCGAAGCAATTTGAGAAACAGAATTACTGTCGATTCCTCCCAATGCTTTATAGTATATAAGCGTATCATAATGTTTTATCATACATACCACTTTACCATTAAAAGCGCTTGTGTTGTTATTCAACAAATTGTCAATGGGGGTAAAATTGTAGGTCTGTGCTTGTAAAAAAGTTAAGCTGCTAATAAATGTGATAGTGGTAAGTAGTTTTTTCATTCGAAATAATTTAAGTGAATATATGATGAGTAAGGTTAGTCTGTTTTGTTAACACTGGTTAATTAGACTTTTTTTAATTGAAAAGGTTTAATCACTTTGATCTTTTTGTTTCCCTATTAGTATACTATAAATATCTGATATTTAATCGATTCTGGCCTGAATTTCTTTTAATAACTATTTATAGTTATACGTTACTAAGGCTCAACTATTTATTAATTTAGCGCTTATTAACATAAATTTAATCCATTGAAATATGAATTACGACGAGTTTATACTTGAAGAAAAGCAAATCGAAACGAATCACCCTGACTTTTTTACAAATGGTAAAAAACTAAGTGATTATATTTTGATCGTTTTTAACATGCGTACCGGGTACAAAAGACATGAATGGATTGACAGGGAGGGGCTTGACGAGGAAATCAGAAGTGAAGTTGAGGAGTTTATCGAACGTCTTGAGACCAGCGTACCTCAGCAGTAAGAACACCGATTATTATCCTGCTTTTGGGAACGAGAGGCAATCTGTATTCATTATGCGGGTTGAACTGTTGTTTTTGAAATTAGGTTTCGCAGATCTTTATTCTCCAATAATTCCATATCCGAGCCGTTTTTTATAATAAAAAGTATCACCTTAGCCAGTTCCACGGATGTAATTACCATCGATGGAATCAGTAGTTGAAACAAAGGAAATACCGGAATCATCAGTTTGTTGACGAAAGAAGTATTCTTGTTTTTGTGAATAGGTCTTATGCCTCCGGGCCTAACAATGAATAATTTTTTTAACCCCAGTTTTTTTAACGCATTTTCCGTTTTGCCTTTAACTCGTGCAAATAAAGTGCTGCTTTTTTCTGTCGAGTCAGCCCCCATGCCGCTTAAAAATAAAAATGTAATAGCAGGGTTTGCCTGCAGCATGGCCTTAGCAGCAGCTAATGCATAATCATAAGTTATAACACTATATTCTTCCTTATTTACCTGTGATTGAGAAATGCCAAGGCACCAGGCACATGCATCATGCTTTTTAAATAGTTCCGATAAATTTGAATAATCAGTGAAATCCTGGTGAAGGACGGTCTTGATCTTTGGATGAGTGATCTCTAAAGGTTTACGGACTATAGCTGTCACTTCTTCGATCCGGTTATCTGATATGGCCTGGCGCAATACTTCTGCTCCAACTAGACCTGTTGCACCGGTTACGATTATTTTCATTTTAATACGTATTTATACTCTGCAATATATAAATTTGGTGACGTGTGACCGCCAAAATTATTTCAAAAGCCTGTTTTTACATTAAAAACATTCATTATCTTTGTCTTGTTAAACAATTTATTAACTATTAATTTATTTATTACAATGAAAACAGGAACCATTAAATTCTTTAACGTGTCAAAAGGATACGGATTTGTTAAAGACGATGAAACAGGACAAGAAGTATTCGTTCATGCAACCGGCTTAATTGATCAGGTACGCCAGGACGATAAAGTAACCTTCGAAATTGCAGAAGGAAAAAAAGGTTTAAATGCTGTTAATGTGAAAAAAGTATAATACATATAAATCTTTCTCTTCTAAAAGGTCTCTCAAATTTTGAGAGACCTTTTAGTTTAAACCCGACTCCGAAAAAGTGCGAGGTTATTAATTCAGATCACTATTAATCTTAACCGGATACTTTGAATTTTTTCTTTAAAAAAAATCACCTGTTCAGTAAACTGTTTGTATTTACCGTTGTTATTATAACGGTTATTGCTTCATTTTTCACTACCCGTTTAAAGTTTGATTACGACTTCGAGAGTTTTTTTCCTACAGATGATAAGGACCTTCAATTTTATTTAGACTATCGCGATCAGTTTGAGTATGATAATGAGTTTATTTTAGTGGGTCTTGAAAACAATGAGGGTGTTTTTCAAAAAGATTTTTTACTCAAGGTAAGGTCCTTCACCGATTCGGTAAAAATGATAAAGGATGTTACCCGCGTGCTATCGCCCTCCAATGCCAGAAATACAATAATTGCCCCCCTGGGAATGATCGAAGTTCCGTATTTGCATATTGATTCAACGGATCAGTACGCGAGTGATTCTGCGGGCATTTACCGCTCCGAAGAATTGGTTGGGAGTTTGTTTTCCAGTGACGCGAGATCGGTTACCTTGTTCATTAAAACAAAAGAAGGTATTGCTAAAATCGCGTCTGATACTCTTCTGTTTAAGATTGAACGTTTGATGCGGAGTTTTGGGTTCGATAAAACACATGTAGCAGGAAAAATAAGGGCTCAATATGTTTATCTCGAACAGATAAAACATGAGTTTGTTTTATTTTTGGTCACTTCCTTTATACTGGTTGTTATCTTTCTGTACGTTTCATTTCGTTCGTTCTGGGGCGTTTGTATACCAATTACGGTAGTGCTGTTGGCCATTGTATGGGTTTTGGGCTTTATGAGTTTCATTCACAAGCCGCTTGACATTATGATGGTACTGTTGCCTACTATGATGTTTGTTGTTGGCATGTCGGATGTGGTGCATATATTAACAAAGTACCTGGAAGAATTACGCAATGGAAAGGAAAAACAGGAGGCGTTTAAAAATACATTAAGGGATGTGGCTTTTCCTACCTTTATCACGTTGCTTTCAACCGGAGTTGGTTTTTTGTCTTTGCTGTATTCAAGTATTAAACCTATTCGTGATTTCGGCATATTTACTTCACTTGGTATCCTTATTTGTTTTATCCTGGCGTTCACTTTTTTGCCCGCGCTTATTCTGTTACGCAAAAATCCAATTGTACTTAAAGAGCGTAATGAAGATACGTTCTGGAACAAGCGTTTGCATCGTTTGTTGTTATGGGTCTTTTCAAACAGGGTCAAAGTGATAACCGGAACTGTTGTAATTGTTGTTCTTTCGTTTGTTGGCATAAATCGTATTGTTTTAAACAATAACCTGCTCGAAGATATTGTTGACAGCAACTCTCTTAAGCAGGATTTTTATTTTTTCGAAGAACATTTTTCAGGTGTGCGGCCCTTTGAGATGGCTATCACATTGAAAGATCCCACCCGATCAGTTTTTGATATGGATGTTTTGCAGCAATTGAATAAAACAGAAGAGATTCTTAAGAAAGAATATGGTGTTGGTTTTATTGTGTCGCCCGTAACTGTTGTTAAATCAGTGAATAAAGCGTTAAATGGAGGTGATGCCGGAAATTATAAGTTACCTGCGGATATAGCTGCCCATAAAGAGGTCATTCAGGCGATCAGAAAATATAAAAAGAAAAGTGAATTGAAGGTCCTTATATCGCCGGATGAGAACAAAGCCCGTATAACCGGGAAGATGCACGACCTGGGCAGTGCCGCTATCCACGGACTGAATAAACAGCTGGAACTATCTATGCAAAAAGAAATACAGCCCCGTTTGTTTAATTATAAACTTACGGGCGGAGCAGTAATGATTGATAAGAATAATGAATACCTGGTTAATAATATGCTGCAGGGTTTGCTGATGTCGATCCTCGTTGTTTCGTTGATCATTGCTTTTATTTATCGCTCATTTAAAATTGTACTCATTTCAATTATCCCGAATATTATCCCGATGATCTTAGTTGGGGGTCTCATGGGTTTTGCCGGTATTGAAATGAAACTTTCTACATCGATTATTTTTTCAATCGCGTTTGGCATTGCAACTGATGACACCATCCACCTCCTGGCCCGTTTAAAGCTGGAGATGGACAAAGGTTACACTTACTTATATGCCATCAAGCGCACTTATATTTCGACCGGTAAAGCGGTGGTGGTAACCTCATTAATCTTAAGCGCCGGATTCTTAACGCTGGTTATGTCTGATTTTCAGAGCACCTTTTATTTTGGATTATTGGTGAGTATTGTATTACTTGTTGCGGTAGTTACGGAGTTGTTGTTGTTACCTTTGTTGTTGTTGTGGATGAAAAGGAAGTAGCTCTGGTTTTGGGATTAATACTTTATTATTTTAGTTGTCCAGATTTTATCTTCTTGCTTCACTATCAATATGTAAATTCCATTTTTAAAATTCGACATGTCAATAACTGTTTGGTCAGAAGCCTTAAAAATTTGTTGACCAAGCGGGGAGTAAATTTCAATAACATAATTTTGAAATGTATTTGGAATCTCTATAGTTATTATTTCGTTTGAAGGATTGGGATATACATCTATGTGTTGTTCAGGCTTAGTGAGAGTACTTAAGTTGGTATAATCCAGATTGGCATAATATGGATGCAGATAATGATAATTTGTAGAACTTAAAAGAATTTCTTCTTTTTTAGTTAAAGTATTGAATCGACTTGCATACCAATTTGTAACAAACAGATAAATGTTGTCATGATATATTTTTCCGTCTGTTCCCCAATTCAAAACCCCACCATGCACTCCGTTGTCATCAACTAATTTAGTGCGGTTAGCTCCGGTAGTGGAAATGGTAACAATATCACCGTTGGTGATGATAGTAGAATCATATGCCGCAAATGCAATGACTGTTCCATCGGGTGAAAAACAAGGGTCGTGATTGCGGGTAGAATCAGCTGTTAACTGAGTAATGTTAGAAAGCTGATTCAACGGATAATCATAGTCTGCAATGAATATTTCCATATCAAGGAGACTTGAACCTGTAATCCCTACAAAAGCGATTTTGTCGCCGGTGGGCGACCAATTTGGGTCAATGCTCCACTGTGTTGTCAATTGTTTTGGAGCGTTACCTAACGTGTCAATTGTATAAAGGTACCAGGGCGCAGAAGAATTAAGAGTTTGCGCAAGCATCAAAATTCTGTTGCCGCTCGGGTGCCAATGTGGGTTTCCAAATGCAAACCACCCATTTTCGTTGTCTGATACTATTACTTGTTGGTTTGTACCATCTGCATTCGATTTAACGATTTCGCAATTTTCATAATTTTCCTGATCAGGCAAACTCCCGATCGGACTTCTCAACATTAAAAGTTGTTTGTAGTTTGGTGAAAGCTCTACTTTCCAATAATTATATGCAGGGTTATTTGTAATGGTATCAATTTTTCCGCTGGTTAAGTTCTGTTTATATATCTGCCAGGCTGATCCTGAAGTATTGGATTTGGAACAATAATAAATTACTTCTTGGGCATTTATCGTAAGAACTTGAATAAAAACCAGGATAAAAACCAGAATAGATATTATTTTTGTCTTCAAGTTATATAGCGCTTTATTATTTGGAAACAGCAATCTTCTGACTTAATAATTCATCCAATGTTCTTATCTCAACGTAATAAAGCCCTTCAGGCAGTGTGCTAACATTTAATATAGTTTCTGTATTATTAATATTGTTCATTTCTATCAGTTTTTGGCCAATGGTGTTATATACCTTTATGGAATAAGTGCTTTTATTTTTCACTTCAATAGTGATATTTTCCTGTGCGGGGTTTGGGTAGATATTAAGAGCAATGTCATTGATGTTCTCTTTAATGCCGGTAGTTAAAGGGTCGAAGTATCTTACCTCCATTCCATTTACAGCATGGTCGGCATTTAAAAAAACATAATTGCCAAAAACAACTATGTCGGTTCCGATAATTGTAGATGATGAAGATCCCGCGTAAATGTCTTCGGTAAGTTTTGTTCCTGCCAGGGTTCCGTTACTTTGCCATAATTCGCAGCCGGAAGTAGTTGTGCAAGCCTGGAAATACAGAATGTTTCCAATTGCAGTAAATGTTGAGGGAGATGAACCACCGGTTCCGGTCATTATATCTTTTACAAGTTTTGTTCCTGCAAGTGTTCCATTTGTTACATATAATTCTTTGTTGTTCAATGAACTTTCGGCTGAAAAAAAGATCGATCCGTTCACATATGTCATATACATAGGCCAGCTATCGCCGGTGCTTGGGTTAATATCACTTATTCGTATGGTTCCTACACCGGTACCATCAGTCTTCCATAATTCATAACCATACGTATCGTCTTTTGCCTGGAAATATAGCGTGCTATTAAGATTGACAAAATTCTTTAGGTTTGAAGAGTTGAAGCCCGTACGTATATCTTTAATTAGTATAGTTCCGGTCGAGCTTCCATCACTTTCCCATAGTTCAGTGCCAACTGAATTGTCGTTTGCCGAGAAGTAAGCTTTTCCATTAAGTTCTGTTATATCCATTGGGTATGAACCTCCTGCACCGGGCATTATGTCTTTTATCATTGTTGTTCCGGCTGAAGACCCATCACTGATCCAAAGTTCCGCGCCATTTGCAGCAGTAGTTGCATTAAAGTAAACATGAGTACCAATTTTTTTTAATGAAAGCGGATTAGATCCTGTACTGCCGGGATAAATATCTTTAATCATTACAGTGCCGGCCGAAGTTCCATCGCTCTTCCATAATTCAAGGCCATTTGTCCCGTTGTCGGCGACAAAATATAACGTTCCATTCAGGTCGGTGAGCATATCTATGGAGGAAGATGCTGACCCTGGGTTAATATCTTTTACCATAACGGTACCCGCTGCGGTGCCATTTGTTTTCCATAATTCTTTTCCGTTTACACCGTCATCGGCTATAAAATACAGCCAAATCCAACAGGGTGTAAAAGAAGACACGACATTAGTCAGGCCGACGTCGGGATTAACGTCTTTTAATACCGATGTTCCGGAAGGGGAACCATCACTTATCCAGATTACCTCACCTTGTCCGGGACTATAGGCGGTAAAATACAGGTTACCTCCATAAATTATCAGGTTGTCGGGTGCGGAACCCGACATGCCGGGGTTACAATCTTTTAACAGCTGAGTTTGAGCAAATAGCTGAAATGAAGAAAAGAAAAGTGAACTCAAGAATATTCCGGAATATAGAAGGGTGAGTTTTTTCATTTGAGTTGTTTTTGTAAGAATATTAGTGAAACAAAAGCGTATGAGAAATTAATTACCTGGATTTGGTTGAATATATAATCGGGAATCATTAAAACGCTTCGGAAATAAATAAAAAAACAGACAGCTCAATTAGTATTCCCGCCTTGTCCGTTCACGTAAGTGTCGGTAGATTTCAGGGTTCCGTTATCATCGTAAAAATTCCACTTACCATCTTTCACATAATCTAAAATGTCACTGCTGTATTTCATCGAGCCTTCCTCTTTTAAAAGGCCGTTTTCGCCATATTCTTTTTTATAAAATATTTTCTTTTTCACGTCGGTTATTTCAAAGAGTGATTGTGGTTTGCCATCCTCGGCGTATGATTTCATTTGAATTAAATAATCCATATTCCTTGTGTGCTCTTCAATGTATTTTAATTGTCCATTCGCATAATAGTCTTGTTCTTTTACCGGACCCCCATTGTAGTATTCTATATCTGCTTTGATCTTTCCATCTTTATAATAGATCTTCATGGTGCAACGTTTCAGGTCGGTCATTTTGAATTCACGTTCCAGCTGGCCGTTGTCGAAGTAATTCTTGTAAATTTTCAATTGACCATCGACATAAAAACCCCGGTGCAGCAATTGCCCGTTCGCATAACTGTCTTCCACCCATCCCTGACAGGCATAGCCTTTAGGGGAGTTTCGTACTGAGTCTCCGCCGAGCATAAAGTTTAATTTTTCATACATGAGTATCCCATAATCAGGGTCAAGTATCTTCGCTTCAATGTATGATTTATTGGTTTTGGCATCACCTTTAATTATCTGCTGTGCGGCCAAAGCACATGAAGTCACAATGAGGAGTGACGAAACGCAGATATATCTGTTTAATTTTTGCATCCGGAATGCAAGTATAGTAAAATAAATGTGTTCAAAAAAGTAAATCAATGAATTCCTTTTGCTGCCAAATAGCGTTCGGCATCAAGAGCACCCATGCAACCGCTCCCGGCTGCTGTAACCGCCTGTCTGTATACTTTATCCTGAGCATCGCCCACGGCAAAAACGCCTTCAATATTCGTTTTACTGGTTCCCGGAGTGGTCTTTAAATATCCTGTTTCATCCATATCAATCCAGCCCTTAAATATTTGTGTGTTTGGGGTATGACCAATAGCTACGAAAAAACCACTTATGTTCAGTGTACGTTCCTCTTTGGTTTTAAGATTTATAATTGTTGCCCCTGTAACACCTTTATCTCCAATAATTTCCTTAGTTTCCGAATCCCACAGCATTTCAATATTAGGTGTTTTTAATACCCGTTCCTGCATGGCTTTTGAAGCGCGCATTTCACTTCTCCTCACGATCATATATACCTTTTTGCAGAGCTTAGCCAGATAAGTGGCTTCTTCGGCGGCAGTATCTCCTGCACCTACTATTGCCACATCCTGTCCTTTAAAGAAAAATCCATCACACACCGCACAGGCCGATACTCCAAATCCGTTAAAACGCTGTTCAGAATCAAGTCCAAGCCATTTGGCGGAAGCCCCGGTTGCTATAATCACAGTATCGGCATGAATTTCTTTGGTATCGTCAATAATCACTTTATGTACAGGGCCTTTAAAGTCCACTTTTGTGGCAATACCCCAACGAATATCGGTGCCAAAACGTTCGGCCTGAGCCTTAAAGTCTTCCATCATTTGAGGGCCTTGAGTGCCTTTTGGGTAGCCGGGGTAATTTTCTACTTCAGTAGTAGTAGTTAATTGTCCTCCCGGTTGCAGACCTTGGTACATAACAGGTTTAAGGGCAGCACGCGCGGCATAAATGGCAGCGGTATACCCGGCAGGACCACTGCCGATAATCAGACATCTCACATGCTCAATTGTTTCGCTCATAACAAATAATTTATACGGACAAAGTTAGTATTCTGTTACAATCAGGGTTCTGAATTATTTCCCATATTTACAAACATATTCATCCGTGATTGTGAAAAATTTGAACTTGTTTAGTTTTGCTTTTGGAACTTTGTTTTTCATCATATCCTGTGTTGATAATAACAATAATGATGCAAAGGGTCCGCGAAGTGCCATCTTGACCGATACACTTGTTTCAGAGAATGAGCATTACGCGATCACAAGTGATACAACTATCATATTGAATGGTGATACAGTTGATGTTTTGTTTCCGGACGGTAGTATTAAGGGACAAATACTTGTATTGCCGGGCTGGAATTACTACCGTAGAAAGTGTTGTAACGAATCTTCTTTTTGTTTCGCCGCTTTAAAAAGGGGATATGTTTTGGTGTTGCCGGAAATGGGTAAGAGTCTTTATGCATCTGCTGTTTATCCCGAAACAAGAAAAGAATGGGCTGATTTTCCGCAATTAAAATGGATTACGGATACACTCATTACATATCTTCAAAAACACGCAGGTTTGTTTAGTCCAGACCAATCTAATTATATTTTTGGAATATCCACCGGTGGGAGGGGAGTTGCGCTGATTGTTGAGCACACGGGTACATTGTTTAAAGCGGCAGCCGCCTTGTCGGGCGATTACGACCAAACTAAATTACCAACAGATAATTTGGTGACAGGGTTTTATGGAAATTATACAGATTTTAAAATGCGTTGGGAAGGGGAAGATAATCCTTTGCTGAATGCATCAAAAGTGTTTGTTCCTTTTTACCTGGGGCATGGTTTAACTGATAATGTAGTTCCTGTTGAACAAACCCGTATGTTCTATAACGAACTTAAACGTATAAATACGAATTTGAGTCACGTATTAATGCTGAAGGAGCAATACGGACACAGCTATAAGTACTGGGATTCGGAAACAGATGCGGTGCTGAAGTTTTTTGAGAAGAATAGGTAGTGTTGCCTGTTGTTAGTTGTCGGTTAAAATAATCACCAACAACTAACAACCTACAACAACCATATTAATGTTTAGCGAGGTAATCAGCTACACCATCATGAGTTTCTTTCATGGCTTCTTTTCCTTTTGTCCAGTTAGCAGGACAAACTTCGCCATTTTCTTCATTGAACTGAATAGCGTCAACCATGCGGATTGCTTCATCAACATTGCGGCCAAGAGGCAGGTCGTTGATCAATAGGTGGCGAACAACACCTTTTTTGTCCATAATAAATAAACCACGGTATGCGATCATTGAACCTGTTGTACACAATGCGCCTGACTCATTTGTAAAATAGTCGCCTGTAAGTACGCCATAATTTGCGGCGATGGTTTTTGTGGTGTCTGCGACTATCGGGTATGTAACACCCTGTATACCGCCCATTTTTTTAGGCATTTGCAGCCAGCCCCAGTGACTTTGTTCGGTATCCGTTGAACAGGCAACCACAACCGTATTTCGTTTTTCGAAATCGGCCAGCTTTTCCTGGAACGCGAAAAGTTCAGTTGGACAAACAAAGGTGAAATCTTTCGGATAAAAGAAAAATACCACCATTTTCTTTCCAATGTATTGATCCAAAGAAAAATCATTAATGATTTCTCCGCCTTTAACGACTGCCTTTGCTTTAAATGAAGGAGCTTGTTTTCCTACCAGTGTTGTTATCATTTTGCTTGTTGATTTTATGGTTTATTATTGCAACAAATTTAATAAATAATAAGTTCTTTTGCTACCTTCAAACCGTTAATTAAGATAGAGTATAAACTTTAATAAATTCCTAAAAATGAAAATCGAAATTGGTAAAAAGGCTCCCCTGTTTGAACTGCCGGATTCTGACAAAAAGATTGTTAAACTTGCTGATTTTAAGGGCAAAAATGTTGTATTGCTGTTCTTTCCGGCCGCTTTTACCGGTACCTGCACAAAGGAATTGTGCCAGACCCGGGATGAACTGTCTTTATATAATAATATGAATGCACAGGTTCTCGGTATTTCTGTTGATATGCCATTTACACTGAATAAATTCAAGGCAGACCAAAACCTTAATTTTCCGCTTTTGTCGGACTTTAATAAGGAGGCCATTACTGCTTTCGGCTGTATGTATGATGTTTGGAGTGTAGGCTTGAAAGGAGTCGCCAAGCGGTCTTCATTTGTGATTGATAAGGAGGGTGTTGTGCGTTTCGCTGAGATTCTTGAAAATGCCGGGGACTATCCGAATTTTGACGGTATTAAAAAAGCGTTGGAAGGGTTAAAGTAAAGCCAATCGGGGTTCTACAGACTGAATAAAGCTAACCCCGCTCCCAGAAGTATAATAAGGAATTTTAATAAATTGAACCGGTGATTTTCACTCGATTCGAATAGTATAGTAGTTGAGATGTGAAGGAATATACCAATCACAACCGCCATAATATTATTGAAATAATCCGCGATGTTTATAACAGACGTCCCGATGATCCGGCTTACAAGGGCTCCCATTGGCGCCATTGCGGCGAAAGTAATGAGGAAGAACAATGCCATGCTCTTTCCGACCTTTGATTCTTTCAGCATGGTCATGAGTGCTATGGCGATTGGTACATTGTGAAGAAGTATACCCACAAGTAATTGTTTATTGCTTTCGCTGATCTGATCGGAATTTTGTGACAAAGGCATTCCTTCGAGGAAGGAGTGTACAGATAAACTCAGCATAATAGTTAAAGGAAAAGTTTTACCATGACCGGCATGTACGTGTATATGTCCATGTTCAATACCTTCTGAGAAAAACTCAAGAAATATCTGTAGAAAAAATCCGGCTAAAATATAGATGCCTATTGATCTGTCGCCTCCGGAATATATATCCGGGATCAAATGGAGAACACTTATCGCGAAAAGATAGGCCCCGCTGAAGGATAAAATAAGTTTCAGGTTGCGTGAATTTATTTTAAGCCATAAAACACTCAATCCGCTTAATAAGGCGCCAAAAAATAAAATAAGGTATAATGGGTAAATCATACTTTTTCCGCTACAATTATAAGCCTTTCGGACTGTTCCGGGCTGAATGTGTTGAGTGAATAGTCACCAAACAAATTTAAAGTTTTAAAACCTATACAACTAAAATGTTTTTCGAAATCACTCAATGTAAGCATCAAAACTTCTTCGGTAAAGTGAAAATGTTTTCCATTTGTGTCAAATTCAATGTGCTTAACCAGTGTTTTGCCTGTTAGTTGCTTTTTTATTTTAAAGGTGATCCCATCAATCATTTTTTCTTCATTTTCAACGATATTTTTCATTGCAGTGTCTGCGTTAAAAAAATCGATCACTACCTTTCCATTCTTTTTAAGTGCCGAATGCATTGATCTTATTGCAAGTCCGTTCTCATGTTCGGTTTTAAAATAGCCAATACTTGTAAATAAATTGAGTGCCGCGTCAAAATAGTTGGTTATAAAAGTTTTACGCATGTCATGTACAGAAAAATGAAGGGTGCTGTTTTCATACGATCTGGCGTACTTAATGCTTTCCTCAGATATATCAATTCCGGTTACATCAAATCCCTTTTTATTCAGATAAATAGCATGCCGGCCTTTACCGCAGGCAACATCGACTATACGTGCTTTTGAGGGCAGATCAATCCTCGTTAATAAGTTATCAATAAAAAGTTCCGCTTCATTTGTATTGCGGTTTTTATATAGTATATGATAATAGGGTGTGTTAAACCAGTTGCAGAACCACTCATGCCGTACTTTTTTGTCCATAAAGTATTTATACTGTGTTAATTGCGCAAAGTGCTAAAGTAGATATAACAAAGCGTTTTACTATATTTGATTGCAACTTTTTTTATAAATAATGAAGCAAATTCATAAGTCTACAACCGTAGCTATAATTTTTCTGCTCGTTGCGGTTCCTCTTTTTTGGTTCGATTACCGTTTGGCCATTTCTTTGTTGTGTTTAGGTGCTTACTTTGCTGCAATGAAGGAAGTTTCGAAATACACCAGTTGGTACCAATTTTCGACTGTTTTTGGTTCTGCTGTACTCCTTGGTATTTCTGTTGATTTTCCATTCAAGACTTTTCCATATATAACATCCGCAGTCTTTTTGGCGGCCTGCGCGTCTATTGTAAGGATCGTTTTTTTTAAAACATTTTCGTATACCCGTTATCCCTGGTATGAGCCTCTTGTATTGATTCTTGCTATACTAACCTGGGTACTTGGCAATATAATTTTCATGGCTTCGTGGCAGGCATGGGTATTGCCATCACCCGTAATTATTTTTGCAGGGATATTGGCATATGGTATATTGAAAGATGAGCGTCAACTGTTGGCTGCAACTAAAGGAGGCTATAAAGTGCAAATTGGTATACCGGCTCCCGGTTTTTCTTTGCCCGATCAGGATGAGCAGCAAGTGAGCCTTGATCAATTTAAAGGAAGACATTTGCTGCTGATCTTTGTTCGCGGTGACTGGTGTCCCGGTTGTCACATGATGTTGAGAACATATGAGAAGAATAGGGAAAAATTTATCGATAAGAACGTAATGGTATTGGCTATTGGTCCGGATCCAGTGGGAGTTAATAAGGAAATGGTAGTAAAACTGGGCCTTGATTTTAAAATATTAGCAGATGAAGGCCAGCGTACGGCAATGACTTATGGGGTTCAGCTTTCAGAGTATGATCACGGTTTCGCGGAAAAATATGAAGTGGGGATCCCGCTTCCGGCATCTTTCCTGGTTGATAAGGATGGCATTGTACGTTATGTGTCTCGCCCGGATCGTGTAGGTGAATTTTTGAATCCGGCACTTATCTTCCCGATAATCGAATCATTGAAATGAAATGTTAAACACATTAAGCATAGCGCTTATTATTTTTCTGGTAATTTACATTGCCAAGGATCTGTATTTAATAACCAAAGTGAAAAAATATAGAGATCAGATCAAAGCCTCGGCAAATGAGAAAAATAATTGCGAAAGCATAATTGAACAGGCTAATGATGCCATACTTGTAATTGATATCGTTGATGGCCGCATACACCAGGCCAATCCGAGTGCTGCAGCATTACTGGGATACGAAGTAAAGCAATTGGAGAAAAAATCGCTTTTTGATCTGCATCCCAAAGAGTTCCTCGCGAAAAGTTCCAGTATTGTAGCAGATGTATGGGAAAAGGGAGGCATGATTTATAATGACATTCCTTTTTTAGCTTCGGGAGGTGAATTGATCCCCGTTGAGTGCAGTGCCAAAGTAGCTCCATTTGCCGGCCGACCGGCAATTGTGATCTATGCCCGCGATATACGTGAACGTTTACGTTTAGAAAGTAAAATTCGGGCACAGAATGTTGTAATCGAACAAAAGAATAAGGATATCTTGGACAGTATTAATTATGCAAAGCGCATTCAGGCGGCTATCTTGCCCGATCGGGAAGTGTTGAAGAGAAAGTGTCCGCAATCTTTTATTTTGTTCAGGCCCAAAGATATTGTGAGCGGCGATTTTTTCTGGTTTGCCTTTGTCGAAGACTACCTGCTTATTGCCGCTGCTGATTGCACGGGTCATGGTGTACCCGGGGCGTTGATGAGTATGATTGGTAATAATATTCTCAACCAGGTGACAAAGGACAAAAGCATTAACAAGCCATCACATGTTTTGAATTACCTCGACGAAAAGGTTCTCGAAACATTAAAGCGGAGCGGACAAGACCAGGTAAGGGATGGCATGGATATTGCGTTTTGTGCCATTGATATGAAAAAAAGAACCCTCGAATATGCAGGAGCAAACAGGCCAATGGTTTTAATTCGTAAAAGTGAAATCATAGAATATAAACCAAATAAACTTTCAATAGGAGGGCATAGTCAAATGAAAAAGGAATTTACTGATGTTGTTGTTCCTTTACAGGAAGGCGATACAATTTATATTTTTACAGATGGTTATGCTGACCAGTTCGGCGGTGAAAGCGGTAAAAAATTTAAGTACAAAAACCTGTTAAGCCTGCTGCAGTCCATTCAGGCGGACGATATGCCCAAACAAAAGGAATTGCTCGACCAGGCAACCAAAAAGTGGCGCGGAAACAATGAACAGGTTGATGATATACTGATAATCGGTTTAAGAATGTAAATTTGAAAATGCGAAAGCTGTATCATATACATAGTATAAAAAGTAGTTTGTTAAAAATATTATATACATACTTCGTATTAATATTTGCTTTGTTGCCTGTATCATATTTATTTGCTCAAAAAAATAATTTTAAAGTTCGACACATAACCGCTAAGCAGGGTTTAACACAATCAACTGTAAATTGTGTGTTCCAGGATAGCCGTGGCTTTATGTGGTTTGGTACGCAGGATGGATTGAACAGGTATGATGGAAATAAAATAACGGTTTATAATAATGATGTAGAGAATCCCAATAGCCTGGCAGGTAATTTTATAACAAATATTATCGAGGATAAACAAAAACGTTTATGGATAGGTACCCGAAACAATGGGATTAGTATTTATTTTCCCCAAACTCAAAAATTTAAACGATTAGTTTATGCGGAAGGCAGTAAAAATGGATTGAGCGATAACTCGATTTATGGTTTGTATTATGACAGCGATAATATGATATGGGCAGCTACCGGGCGGGGCCTGAGTTCGATCGACCCGGGGACCCTTGAGGTAAAAAATTATTTCATTGACCCAAGTGATAGGGCAGATACCAAAACAAATGAAATTTTGTTGGTAGTCGAAAGTTCTGCAAATAAAGAACTATGGGTGGTTACTTCATTGGGGGTATTCAGGTTTAATAAAAGGAGTGGTGTTTTTACATCCGTGCAAATGCCCGATAATCTTCAGACAAGCATATTCAAGGTGGCATTTGATAATAATCATAGAGTTTACATTAATACACGTTCAAGCGGGTTGAAAGTACTTGATATTAATACGGGAAGTATCCTCGACAATAGTTCAATACAACTTATGGAGTTGTTTTATAAATCACGCGATGCCCTGCAGATAACCTGTGCTTATAGAAATGAGGATGGCGTTTCGTATTTAGGGACCGACAAAAATGGTGTTATGGTATTGGATGAAAAGAGAAACGAACTAAAGACTATTAATTCTGACGGTGGTTCAGGAGGTTTGCTCAGTAACAATATTCAATGTGTTTATTTTGATGTTTCAGGATATATGTGGGTGGGTAGCGATCTGGGCGTTGATTTTCTTCAATCCGGCAAATTGAAGTTCAAAACCATAACCGGGCTTGATTTTGAGAAGGGAGCGGTCGAAAGTAATGATATCATGTCGGTACTGGTTGATGATAACAAGTTGTTTCTCGGGACAAGTAATATCGGGTTGATCGTTATTGATAAAACAACAGGCAAAGCGATTCCTTTACCAAAAGATATTGTTTACGGCAGCCAGGGAGGAGCATTGAGTTTACTTAAGGATAAGGAAGGCTACTATTGGATAGGAACATGGGGCGGCGGCCTTGTAAAGCTGGATCTGAAACGAAAAGCATTTAAGCAATTTAAAGCTTCTAACAGTTTTTTAAGCGGGCAGAATATTACCTGTTTGACAGAGCGCAATAACAGTATTTGGATCGGTTCATATGAGGATGGTTTGTTTAAAATTGATAAAACAGACGAAACCTTCTCGAAATTTACCATGAATAATGGATTGTCTTCAAATAGTATTTATTATGTGGGATTTGATCAGGACAGTAAGCTTTGGATAGGAACAAATGGAGGTGGTCTTGATATTTTTGATCTCAAAACAAACAAAATACAGGTTTATAAGCATGACGAATCTGACAAAAATTCGGTTAGCTCAAATATAATTAACTGCGTTTACCTTGATAAGAATAAAATAGCATGGATAGCAACGGATAATGGCTTGAATAAATTTGATATAGCCGGAAATTCATTTACGCGTTACTACAAAAAGGATGGACTTCCCAATAACTATATTTATTCTATACTTCCTGATAACAACGGTAACCTTTGGATGAGTACAAACTCAGGATTAAGTAAATTTAATCCGAACATTGAGAATGTTGAAGGCTCAGCATTTACAAATTATGGTCCCGATGACGGTTTGCAGGGTGAGGAATTCAATCAGGGAGCCTATTACAAAGCGAAAGACGGTGAGTTGTTTTTTGGAGGCTTGAATGGCTTGAGCGCTTTTTATCCCGATCAGCTTACTTCCAGCAGTCATATTCCTCCTGTATATATCACATCATATAAGAGATTTAATAAAGAAGCGGTTGTCGACACTTCTATTTCCTTTAAACGTCATATCGAAGTGTCCTATAAGGAAAACTCATTTGCATTTGAATTTACAGCGCTTGACTTTGATGATCCTACCCGCAACAAATATTCCTGGAAAATGGAAGGCCTTCAGAATGATTGGACTCCTCCAACTAACCGCAATATTGCCGAGTACCCTGAGTTAAGCCCGGGTGAATATGTTTTCAGGGTAAAAGCTTCCAACAGTGATGGGGTTTGGAATAATGAGGGAACTAATATCTATATAACCGTTCGTCCTCCCTGGTACAAAACAAGTTGGGCCTATACCTCATTTGTATTAACCGGACTTTTCGGTGCCTGGGGTTATAGGTTGCGTGTGGCTCGGCAGAAACGCGTACTGGAACGAATGGTTGAACAGCGAACAGTTCAGTTAGCCGAGAAAAACCGCGATATTACAAGTAGTATAGAATATGCCCGAAAGATACAGGATGCCATATTGCCACCGCTCAATGATATATTCCGTGCATTTCCCGAGTCATTTGTGCTTTATAAACCCCGCGATATAGTTAGCGGCGATTTTTATTGGTTTCATGAAAAAGGAAATAAGAAAGTAATTGCCGCTGTTGATTGTACAGGGCATGGTGTTCCGGGTGCGTTTATGAGTATGATAGGCCATAATCTCCTGAACCAAATAGTCATTGAAAATGGGATAACAGAGCCGGCTGAAATATTAAATCAGTTACATAAAGGGGTACAGGCGGCCTTAAAGCAGGGGCAGGTGGGTGTTGAAAGTAAAGACGGAATGGATGTATCATTATGTGTTTTTGATACGCAGAAAAACGAATTACAATATGCCGGAGCCTATCGAACCCTGTACTTATTAAGTGATAGTATTCCTGAAGTCATTCAAAAGATCAATGGAGATAAGTTTCCCATAGGCGGTTCGCATTTTGGACAGGAAAGAAGCTTCAGTCAACATTCCATCACACTTAATAAAGGAGATATGCTGTATATGTTTACAGATGGATTCGCTGATCAGTTTGGTGGTGAAAACGGTAAGAAATTCATGGTAAAGCGTTTTGCCGAAATGCTGATCAGGCAATGGAAATTGCCTTTAAAGCAACAGCATGAAATGCTTGAAGCGGCATTTAGTGCCTGGAAAGGTAAGAACGAACAGGTTGACGATGTGCTTATTATTGGGATCAAAGTATAAGGGCTATAAATTGATTATTAGTCTTTTAGCTATTCGATCTCTGCTCCTTTCAACTCAAAAAATTATTGCAATTCACCCTTTTTTCGTATACATTTGTTGGGTTGTTAAACTATTGATAAAAAGTAGTGTCTAACTACTAACCAAAACTATATAAAATGAAAAAAGGTATTTTCGCATCTCTCCTTATAACCGCTTTTGCCGGAGTTGTTTTAGACTCATGTAAAAAACCCGAAACCGATACCGAAACTCAATCAGCTACAGATAACGCTCTTTGCGAGGCGGAATTTACAGCTATAATGCCATCAACTAATTCAAGAGCTGTAGCTACAAAAGGTATTAGTGGTAATAAAATGGCT
>JAEUTS010000301.1 GCA_016787005.1 Bacteroidia bacterium | reverse complement strand
GGGAAGTGATTGTTCGTTCAGAAACAAACAGAATACCAAACCCCTTTCAGTCCAAAATACCTCTAAGGGGTTTTTTCTTGCGATTTAAAATAAAATACATGATTTTTGATATAACCAATCAACCTGTACACCATGTATTTTAAAAAATTAACTTCTGTGCTTTTGGTAGTCGTACTATCAACCATGTCATTCGCACAGGATAAGGGGATACAGTTCGAACACAACAGCACATGGAACGAATTGCTTGCAAAAGCCAAAGCACAGAACAAACTGATATTTGTTGACGCCTTTACCACCTGGTGCGGTCCATGTAAGTGGATGGCGAAGAATGTATTTACGAATGATACTGTAGCAGATTATTATAACCGGACATTTGTTTGCGCCAAAATAGATATGGAAAAGGGCGAAGGTATTGAACTGGCTAAAAAATATGGTGTACGGAATTACCCTACGTTAATGTACATAAATGCCGATGGTGAATTGATGCATCGCACCTGCGGTGTTAACTATAATGGCCCGGCTTGCCGGAAATTTATACAGGATGGCAAAGACGCGCTTGATCCCGATAAGCAGCTCGCCGCGTTTACTAAGAAATTTGATTCAGGAAAAATGGAGGCATCGGCGGTTCCTTCCTACCTGTATATGCTTAAAAACGGCTGCATGAACGCCGATGCAGCTTCGGCAAAGTATCTCGGAACACAGGCAGAGAAGGATCTTTCATCGCGATCCAACTGGACCATTATCCGTGATTTTGTAAACGATGACGGTTCAAAAGAATTTAATTATTTGGTCAATAATAGTGAAGCGTTCACAAAACTTTATACGAAAGACTCTGTAGAGACAAAAATAAGTGATGTATACAAGAGTGCACTTATAAGTAAGATCCGCGGGAATGATGACAAAGGATATGAAACGCTGAAAGCAAAAGTGAATAGCCTGAAAAATATCAATGGCGAAAAAATAACCTCTTACAGCGACATGTCTCTATACAAATACAAAAAGAACTGGGCGGCCTATTCCCCTGTGGCTTTTGCTTATATTGACAGGTACGCGAATAATGACGCTACTCTTATTAATTCAATAGCATGGACCATATATGAAAATGTTGATGAGAAAGCGGTACTTGAAAAGGCCGCTGCATTCTCCAAACACTCCACCGAACTGAACGATAACTATGCGTTTAATGATACGTACGCCTGCCTGTTGTACAAATCAGGCAAAAAGGAGGAGGCCGTTAAAGCCGCCGAACACGCGATCGACCTGGCGAAAAAAAGCAACGAAGACTATAAGTCAACGCAGGAGTTATTAGACAAAATAAAAATGCTTAAGTAATATTATAATAATAAATTGACCTCCATGATAAAAAAATGTGTAATCGCTATGATGGCTTTTGCAGTTATCGGTTGTGCGCCGCAACCGGGGAATGAAGCCGATAATAAAGCTGATAGTACGAAAACAGTACAGGAATCGGGACCTGGATGTGCTGAGCTGCAGGAACAGATTGAACACCTGAATGACGAAATCGCCAACTTGAAGAAGGAACTGAGAAAAAATTCTGAGACTTCCTCCTCTCATAAGAAAAGTACGGTACAGAAAGCTGAAAGCAGCAGCTCTGCCAAAAACACCAATACCCCTGTTAAGGAAACCGCGCCTGTGATCAAAGACCAGGACAAAAACGCATCTGTTCGCTGCTCTGCGACTGATAAAAACGTAAGGTGCAAGAAAAGGACATTTAGCCCGAATGGATTATGCTGGCAGCACGGCGGTAATTAACGCTGAACTATAACGATCGATGCTGTACTGGTGTTATTCTTTTCTGAAAGTACCCGCACAAAATATTTTCCGTTTGGAACCTGTCCGAGGTCAAGGTTAGATGCTTTGATGGAACGCTCTTCTTTATTCATCACCACCCTTCCCCCTTCATCTATAACTTCAATCAGGTAATCCCCCTGCTGATTCATCTCTACTCTTAAATTACTAACAACAGGATTAGGGTATACATGGGTCAGCAGATCCGGCCCTGCACTCTCCACCGGAGTTTTAGCATGACCATCCACCGCGATAATGATCGGATACAGATTGAACTTCACATTCATCTCGTTACACTTTTTAACAACGAAGTCAGTTGAATAATCCGAAAGCGGGGGCTCCTGAGATGGCGCATCACCAATAACGAGCATCATGCGCTTGTTCCCGGGTGTCCAATTGGTTTCCTGAACCGTTTTAAGTATGGCATCATTTACCGATTCAGGGGTATCAGGATTTTCAATAACTGTTATCTTATTTACATAATCCTTTACAGTTCTTATATCCGTTGTCAGATCAACGCGATCGTACCAGAAATTATAATGATAGTTTTTATCTCCGTAAGTGGCCACTCCAAGCTTTACATTTGAAAACGTTGAGAGATAGTCCATAATGGTACTCAGGCTGTTTTTAACTTTTTCTATATCATCCCACATACTGTACGTTTTATCTATAACAAACACAATATCTGTTCCGTCATTTAACCTCGATGTAAGTATATTCATTATAGACGACGCAACACTATCCGCATTATTCGCAAAAAATGTTTTTCCATGCAGATTCTCGCTCAGGGTTGTGAAAAAACTAACGGCCATTTCATCATAATTCAGCGCATCATATACAGACTTGATTGAATTCAGTGAATCAATCGTTGATTGATCAATATTATAATGAACTATAGTGGTATTTTCAGAAGCATTAAAGCCAATTTCTCCTTTGTACTTATCCGACACCCGGTTTAAAAAGGACCCTTCTGATTTTTCTGCAGGCAGATACGTATGCTCCTGCCCTTGATGCCCTGATGCAAAACCTGCGATTTCTTTCTTATCATCAGGTAATGTTGTTGAAACATTATTTCCATTCGAATGAAGTGTGTTTTCCATTGTATCATGCGTACACGATACATTGAAGATGACCAGAAAGAGGGAAAGGACTACAAAAGATGTGCTCCTGAGTACCCTCACAAAATTGTGTACTGGTTTATAGGTAAAGGATGCCATTTTGGTATGATTCGTTTAAAATAAAAGTGTATGAAAACAGAACGGTATTTCTTTTGTTTTTGGTCTTTACTGCTACTAAATAAATATTTTACAAATCTCAGAACATCTAAGCTAATAAAGACAAGGGGAATTTGCAAAAAAAGCTCGTTTTTTTGTTTTTTATTGTAATAATAGGGCTTTCAGGCCGCTTTTTTTGCAAAAGGCCAAAAAATATGTGTACTTTTTTCAGTTTAGCGGTCGGATTTTATATGTCGCCGATACAGGTCCCGGAAAATTTTCACATCAATTCTGATTAGTATCATGGTATAGTTTTTGTCAACCAGCACGAAATGGTATCTCACCAACAAAAAATACAGCATCTGTTTTTGCGCGCGGCATTTGGCGAAACGCCTGAAAAGATCAGCGCTTTAACTGCGAAATCACTTCCTGTTATTGTGGATGAATTGTTTGCTTCTTCGGCACAATATAAAGAGATCAACTACCTGCCCTACCCCATTGATGAGAATCGTGAGACCAAAGGTCCGGGTGGATTGCAGCTTGTGGCAATGTTTATTAAGTCATTTGGCGAAATGGAAGATCTGAACGCAGAATGGATATTTAAAATGACCCATACAAAAGCGGTGCTGCGGGAAAAAATGACCTTTTTCTGGCACAACCATTTTGCAACTTCAGTGCCCTGGGGCTACCCCATGCAGGTTCAGAATAATTTGCTGCGCAAGCACGCGCTCGGAAAATTCGGGGAAATGCTGCATGCCATTGCCAAAGACCCTGCTATGATCATGTACCTCAACAATCAACAGAATAAGAAGGATCACCCGAATGAAAATTTTGCCCGCGAAGTAATGGAGCTTTTCACACTGGGCGAAGGACACTATACCGAAAA
>JAEUTS010000275.1 GCA_016787005.1 Bacteroidia bacterium | reverse complement strand
CAATCCTATCAAAAAAGAATTGCTGAAAATAAGCTGGCTTGCTGTTATACTCGCACTTGAAGTATATTGAACACCAAAGGCAAGCGGAGTAATAACGTCTGGCGGAGCCGAGGGATTAAATGCATTCGCCGGAACAAACATTGTTTGAATCTTTTCCATGTCGGTTAAATTCAATGCTCCGTTAATTTGCGGCAATCCCATACCAAAAACTTCATTCACTTTATTTTTCGCAATGCCTTCATCAAAGGCCGCATTTTGTATCCTTGTATTGTTTTTCAATGCGAAATCAATTGCCTGCTGTAGTGAAAAGGAATAATTTGCTGTATCCTTTTGCTGAGCACTGGCACTCAATGCGAATATGATTACTGCCATCCATAGCGGGAAATTTTTTTTCATTTTGTATCTGTTTGCAATTGATGAGACGTTCATAAACAAATAATATTTTATATCAATGCTTTTAACTTCAAGTTCTTCTCTTTGCGCTTATTGATCAATCGATGACCTTTTAATGTACATATCCCATACAAAAAATGTTCGGCCATATTCAACTGTACTTCCGTTATATTATACTTATCCAATGGGAAAACGGTCTGACTAAAACCCATTTCAATTTCTTCAATCCGTAACCGGGCAAGGATCTTTACATTAATATCTTCACGCACATAACCCTCCTTAATGCCTTTACGCAGGGTTTCTTCAACCATTTTTAAAATAAAATTTGTTTTAAAATCACGGAAAAGCTTCCATGTCTGAGGATAATACTTTTGAAGATCATAAAACATAACCGGGTTCCTGTTAGAGAACATGATCTGCATTTGTTTCATACACAAAAAAACCTCTTCAATGATGTCCTTTGATTGTCGCTGTATCTCCGAAAATATTTTACAATTCCCCTCTAATGTCTGAGTCATCAGCTGATGCACAACATCATCCTTATCCTTGTAAAACCTATAAATCGTTTTTTTCGACACACCCAGGTGCTGAGCAATCTCATCCATTGTAATACTCTTTATCCCCAAACGGACAAACAGCTCCTCCGCTCCTTTTAATATCCTTTCTTTCGTTTTCATGTACCCTCCGTAAAATACGGGCGCAATACTATGGAAACAATTTCTATTTCCAAAGTTTCCATCAACTATTAGCCCGAATTACATATTTTACCGATAGAATTCATCTGTTCATTGATATACTGAATCTTAATGGGTTTAAAAAGCCATTTACCTGCCGGCCGGCAGACATGGATTCAGTTGATCCCGCTACTGAATTTCCTTAAATTCATGTAGTTTTGGTATAAATCCTTTAATTTTCGTTTTTTTGTACCCCTTTAATATTCAAACTATGGAAAAGTACAAAGTAGCTGATCTTCTGAAATCGACAGAATACGGAAAAGAAGTATCTATTAAGGGCTGGGTGCGTACCAAGCGCGGTAATAAGAACGTGGCTTTTGTTGCGCTGAATGATGGTTCTGTTATTCACAACATACAGGCAGTTGTAGATCTTGCAAAAATTTCAGAGGATGAATTGAAACATGTCACTACAGGGGCATGCATAGCCATAACAGGAACGCTCACAAAATCGCAGGGACAGGGACAAAGTGTGGAGATACAGACAACGAAATTGGAAGTCCTCGGCGCTGCAGATGAAACATTTCCATTGCAAAAAAAGGCTCATACACTTGAATTTCTGCGCGAGATTGCGCATTTACGGCCACGTACCAATACTTTCGGCGCTATTTTGCGCATACGTCACCACATGTCGTTCGCCATTCATAAGTTTTTTAACGACCGAGGATTCTATTATCTCCATGCACCTATTGTTACTGGTACCGATGCAGAAGGCGCGGGCGAAATGTTCAGGGTAACCACACTTGATATGGATAAACCTCCACGCAATCCTGATGGCAGCATTGATTACAAACAGGATTTTTTTGGCCGCCAAACCAACTTAACTGTTTCGGGGCAATTAGAATCTGAATTGGCTGCAACTGCTTTAGGTTTGGTGTACACATTTGGCCCGACATTTCGTGCTGAGAACTCGAATACTCCGCGTCATTTGGCAGAATTCTGGATGATAGAACCCGAGATGGCATTTTACGAGATAAATGATAACATGGATCTTGCTGAAAGCATGTTGAAATATCTTGTTCAATACGCCCTTGAGAATTGCAGCGACGACATTGCATTTTTGAATAACCGTGCAATTGAAGAAGATAAAACAAAAAAGGAACACGAAAGGAGCAAAAGCACATTGCTCGAACGCCTGAATAATGTAAAGAATGAGCCGTTCAAACGTATTACATATACCGAAGCAATGGAAGTGCTTAAGCTGGGTAAAAAATTTGAATTCCGCCCTGAGTGGGGAAAAGACCTGCAAAAAGAACATGAGAATTTTTTGGTCGACCATTTTAAAGTGCCGGTAATTGTTACGGATTATCCAAAAGACATAAAAGCTTTTTATATGAAACAAAATGAAGATGGCAAAACAGTACGTGCCATGGATGTTTTGTTCCCTTATGTGGGCGAAATGATCGGCGGCTCGCAGCGTGAAGAGAATTACGACAAGCTACAAGCACGGATAAAAGAAATGAACATTCACGAACAAAGTTTGTGGTGGTACCTGGAAACGCGGAAATACGGCACTTGCCCGCACAGCGGTTTCGGGCTTGGCTTTGAACGATTGATATTATTCATTACCGGCATGACCAATGTGCGGGATATCATTCCCTTTCCGAGAACGCCGAAGAATGCGGAGTTTTAAAAGCCCCTCTCCGGCTCTCCCCGGTGGGGAGAGAGAAATAACAGTTTTGATTAGTAGATGGCAAAAGCAAAAAAGAAAATAATCCCTGTTAAAATTAAGAAAACAGATGTGCTTTTCAGCGAAATTAAGTCGCAGATAGAACAAGCGCGGAGACAGGTTTCGCTTCAAGTGAATCAATCGTTGACAATGCTTTATTGGAATATTGGCAACATTATTCATCGACACATTTTGGGCAGTAGACGTGCAGAATATGGCAAAGCAATTGTTGCGACACTGTCGCAACAATTGACTGACGAATATGGGCAAGGCTACAACTATTCCGCTCTTACCCGAATGATAAATTTTTATCTGGCATTTTCTGATAAAAAGATTATTGCGACACTGTCGCGAGAATTGAGTTGGAGCCATTTCATTGAATTAATAACCGTTGAAAGCGAGCCGCAACGGCTATTTTACGCAAAAATGACAATTGCGGAACAATGGAGCGTACGCTTACTTCGTGAACGCATGGATAGTATGCTATTTGAACGTACTGCGCTTTCAAAGAAACCGGAAAAACTCATTAAGCAAGAGCTAAAAAAGCTTGCATCTGGTACCGTTACTAATCCTGATCTGGTTTTCCGCGATCCATACCTCTTAGATTTTCTTGGCCTTAAAGAAACTTATTCCGAAAAAGATCTGGAAGACGCAATACTGGCACAAGTACAACAATTTATTATTGAACTGGGTAGCGATTTTGCATTTCTGGCAAGGCAAAAACGCATTGTTATAGACGGCTCCGATTATAAAATTGATTTGTTGTTTTATCACCGGGGCTTAAAATGCCTGGTGGCAATTGATTTGAAACTGGGAAAATTCCGCGCCGCCGATAAAGGGCAAATGGAATTGTATTTGCGCTGGCTCGAAAAACACGAGCAACGCGAAAGCGAAAATGCTCCGGTTGGTTTGATACTTTGCTCCGATAAATCGGATGAACATGTTGAGCTTTTATTACTGAAAGAAAACGGGATAAAAGTGGCACAATATTACACCCAATTGCCTTCCATGAAAATACTGAAAGACAAACTGCATAAGGCAATACTCATTGCAAGGAATAAGGAAGAAATAAAACAACGGAAAAAGAGAAAGCAAGAACAATGCTAAGAAATGACGCGATTGTCTAAGCACCGCGATAACGTTTCCGCGGACACCGAAGAATGCGGAGTTTTGATTAAAATATGTTATTTACAAAAAAATAGGTGATATTTCAAAAGAGCACAAATAGTACTTTTACGTACATCAGTACTTACATCCTTAGCAATAATTATGCTGGGTCTTACTCCAAACTCAAAACCAAAACCTCCCCATCCGAAATAATTCTTCTTTGCAAATCTCGAATCATATCCTATTCTAAAGCCAAATTTAGTAGTTTTAAATGAGTCGCCAATATCATAGAGGCCAGGTGGGGGAAGGGGAGAATAATTAAAATTAATATTCGGATTTTGTGGCATCACCAAATTTATTTTATCGATAATAATATTGGGAGTATATAAAACTTCAGCATAAAAAACACTTTCCCCTGATACTCTTTTATCTCCAACTCCGTTAATATTGGCGACTACATGGAAAACAGATCTACGTGCTATTCCAAAAGTTAACCCCGAACAATGAGCATTTGTAATAATCAGTGCAGGAAAAGGTATAACAGATCCATTCGAGGTCTTTGTCCCTGTTGGATAAGAAGACATTACATACCCGCTTGAAGCGATTAAAGGTAACAGTCCATTATCGATAGTTTGTGTAAAGTTAAATAAGCCCAATTTTATTCCCAATGATTTCTCTATATTGGCAGGAACAAGCAAAGTGTATGTACGTGTTTTTATTTCGGTACGACTTGTTCCTATCGGCTCGTAACTATTTTCTTGCTTTAATATTATTCCAACCTTTGCTTCTTTTATAGTATTATAAAAAAAGAATGTAATTCCTCCATCAATAAAGTGATACCTAATCGGATTATTAGATGATACTAAATAATTGCCATCAGTGTTCTTAAAATCAAATGCTTCTTTGCTTGAACGATATAAAATATCTTTTGCTATGGTAGATTGATAAGAAGCATCTATACAGAACTTTTTAAATCTATACGCGACTGGCAAAACCCAATATGCTCCGACAATAGAGCCCAAAGGTCGAAAACCTATTGCAAGCGGGGTTAAACCAATAAAAAGCTTGGGAGCATGGTTTACGTCATTATCAAGTATTTTATAAGAATAGGTTGTCCCATCTTTAAATACTGCCTGTTGATATTCAGATGTTTGGGACTGAAGCCTAATACTGAAAAAATGAATGATTAATAATGTAAAAAACGACTTGTTGATTATTGACATGATAACCCAAAAGTAATCAAATTATATATTCGCAAACATTTGTATTAGTTCATATTCGTATATTCGCTATTCATTGATTTAACAATATGTTAAGACAAAATTTAAGTCAAAAGCTACTTCAAAAACTGTCCCCGCAGCAAATTCAGCTCATGAAAATGCTGCAGTTGCCTACTATTGCCCTTGAGCAGCGTATTAAAGAAGAGATGGAAGCAAACCCCGCATTGGAGGAGGGCGAAGAGGTGGAGGAAGAAGAAAACAAGGAAGACGAAGACATCCTGAGCGATGAAACAGGTGATGATGAGAATGAAGACGGACTGGAGAAAGATGATTTTTCGATGGATGAATATATAAATGAGGATGAAGGCGAATCATATAAAACGAAAGCCAATAACGCGAGCGCGGATGATGAGCACAGGGAAATCCCGGTTACATCAGCAATAAGTTTACAGGAAATTTTAGAGAACCAGCTTGGCTTACAGGATCTGGATGATCATAAATACCAGGTCGCATTGTATTTGATAGGGAATATTGACGATGAAGGATATTTGCGCCGTGATCTTGCTTCGATCGTTGACGACATAGCGTTTTCGCAAAACATTACTACAACAGAGCAGGAGTTATTAGATATGTTGCACATCATTCAGCAGTTCGATCCGCCGGGAGTTGGCGCACGCGATTTGCAGGAATGTTTGCTGTTGCAATTGCAGCGCAAAGATGATCGTTATGTAGAAATTGCATTAGCCATTGAAGTGGTTAAAAACCACATGGAAGAATTTTCGAAAAAACACTACGAAAAAATTCAGAAAAAACTGGAACTGGACGAGGAGCAATTGAAAGAAGTGATCCACGAAATAGTAAAACTCGATCCAAAACCAGGCAATTCAAGCGGCGATAACCAAAAAAACATACAGGAAATTATCCCTGATTTTATCTTAACCAACAGTGATGGCATTCTTGAACTATCCCTTAACTCACGCAATCAGCCGGAACTGAGGGTAAGCAAGGATTACCAACAAATGCAGGATGAGTATTCCAAAGCAAAAGATAAACAAAGTAAAGAGGCCTCTTCTTTTGTTAAGCAAAAAATAGAAAGCGCGCGCTGGTTCATTGATGCCATCAAACAACGTGAAAATACATTAATGGCGACTATGCGCACCATTATGGAATACCAGTTCGAATATTTTTTAGAGGGGGATGAGGCAAAGCTGAAGCCCATGATACTGAAAGATATTGCCGATCGTACAGGGCTTGATATTTCTACTATTTCACGTGTAACCAACAGCAAATACGTTCAAACACAATTCGGCACATTCCCGCTAAAATCGTTTTTCTCCGAATCTCTTTCAACTGATTCCGGAGAGGAAGTTTCTTCAAAAGAAGTGAAAAAAATATTGCAGGATAACATCGCCGCCGAAAGCAAAAAGAAACCCCTTACCGATGATGCGCTCACAAAACTACTGACAGAAAAGGGCTATAACATAGCCCGCCGCACTGTTGCCAAATACCGCGAAATGCTGGGCATACCGGTAGCAAGGATGAGGAAAGAGCTTTAAGAGAATTAAGAATTAAAAATGAAGAATTAAGGATGGCGAATGACCAGTCAGGAAGTCGATCTGTATTAGCAAAAACTATTTCTTATGTTTTCCATCCTCTTTTAATTCCAACCATTGGCCTTTGGTTTATCTTTAATTCCCGTTCATACATCAGCTTCATTATCACTCCGGAACTGCAAAATGCTTTATATGTTGTGGTGTTCATTGCCACTTTTGTTTTCCCGGTCTTAAGCAGCATACTCCTGCTCATTATGGGCCGCATCAAGAGTCTTGAGATGGAAAGCCCGGAGGAAAGGCGTATACCATACCTGCTCACCGCCATCTATTATTCGCTCGGCTATTATATGCTTACTACAAAAGTTCCATTACCCGAACAAATAAACCTTATACTTTTAGGGGCAAATATATCGGTGGTACTCACCATGCTTATCAATATTAAATGGAAAATAAGCGCGCATACCATTGGTATCGGAGGCTTAATTGGCACCTTACTTGGGTTTGGGCATCAGTTGCAGGTTAATGTTATTAATGAATTAATACTTGCGTTCCTTATAGCCGGTTTAATTGGCTATGCCCGGCTTCGCCTCCATGCACATACTCAATCACAGGTTTACGTAGGCTACCTTGTAGGGTTTTTGTGCGAGTTTTTGTTGTTTGTGTTTTTGTAACAATTCCTTCCCTGCCCCCTCGGTTCCCTAAATGGGAGAAGACCTCGCAAACAGTCAAAGTTTTACGTATTTTTAGGCAACAAATCTCCTTAATATGTCATTCGAAAACCTGCTTACAAAAACTGAAAACGGAATCCATACTATTACTATCAACAGGCCCGATAAACTAAACGCCTTAAATAAAAAAACTGTACAAGAGATCGGCGATGCGGTTAAAGATGCCATTGCTGAAAGTGCGGTTAAAGGCATTATTATTACCGGTGCCGGACCAAAATCATTTGTCGCCGGGGCTGATATATCCGAATTTGTCGGTCTTAGTGTTGAACAAGGAAAAACGATGGCAAAAGCCGGACAGGATGTATTTAAACTCATCGAAGAATCGCCAAAACCCATAATTGCTGCAGTTAACGGCTTTGCTTTAGGAGGAGGCTGTGAACTGGCCATGGCATGCCATTTAAGAGTGGCGAGCGACAATGCTAAATTTGGCCAACCTGAAGTAAATCTTGGATTAATAGCCGGCTATGGAGGAACGCAGCGATTGACCCAATTGATAGGAAAAGCCAAATCGCTGGAGCTGCACATGACAGCCGATATGCTGACAGCGCAACAAGCACTGCAATTTGGCCTGGTAAATTACGTTGTATCTCCAGACCAATTGATAATCAAATGTCTCGAATTGTTTGAAAAAATAAAAACAAAGGCCCCTTTAGCAATAGCCGGAGTGATAGCAAGTGTGAATGCATATTACACCGATGGTGTAAATGGCTTTGATGCCGAAGTAACTGAATTTGGCAAATGCTTTGCCACAACTGATTTTAAAGAAGGCACAACAGCCTTTTTAGAAAAACGCAAAGCAAATTTTACCGGTAAATAAATTAAAAAAACTCTGTCAGGGTTTAGAACCCTGACAGAGTTCTGTAAAATTGAGTACACTTAAAAAATTAGCGGGACAAACAGCGGTCTATGGTTTAAGCACTATAGTCGGACGGCTATTGAATTACCTCCTTGTTCCACTTTATACATATAACTTCAGTACCAGCGAATATGGCGTAGTTACAGAAATGTACGCCTATATTTCATTTCTTATTATTGTTGTTACGTATGGCATGGAAACTGCTTTGTTTAGTTTCTCCGCTTCAGAAGAAAATAAAGATAAAGTTTACAGCACCGCCCTTATTTCGGTGCTTGTAAGTACTGCAGCCTTTATTAGCCTCGTCATTTTATTTGCCGATCCGCTTGCGGTAGTAATAGAACATCCCCAACATACGGATTATGTTTTATGGGTCATCCTTATTATTGGGCTCGATGCATTTACATCCATCCCTTTTGCCAAGCTGCGTGAACAAAATAAAGCGGGACGCTTCGCTTTTATTAAGATCATCAACATTGCTATAAATATCGCCCTCAACATATTTTTTATCGCTATTTGCAAGAACGCATATAATGATCCATCAAATGCTTTTTACTCCATAGCTAACGCGGTTTACAGTCCTGAAATAGGGGTTGGGTATGTATTCATCTCTAACCTCGTGGCCAGCTTCGTTGTGTTATTGTTACTGTTCCCCGAAGTTGTAAAAATCAAATACACCTTCGATCGTGAATTATGGAAGCGAATGATGATCTACGCGCTGCCACTTTTACTTGCAGGTTTGGCTGGCATGACCAATGAAACGATGGATCGCATCCTGCTTAAATACATGCTGCCAAAAGATATTGCTGCATCACAGGTAGGTGTTTACGGAGCCTGTTACAAGATATCAATACTCATGACCATTTTCGTTCAAACTTTCAGGTATGCTGCAGAACCCTTTTTCTTTTCCAATTCACGAGAAAAAAATTCAAAGGAACTGTATGCAGATGTAATGAAATACTTCATCATTGCGTGTTCTTTCATCTTTCTTGCTACCATGCTTAATTTATCCTGGATACAATATTTTGTTGGCAAGGAGTTCCGGTCCGGACTTGATGTAGTGCCCATACTTCTGATCGCCAATCTATGTCTTGGTGCATTCTTCAACCTTTCCATCTGGTATAAACTGACCAATAAAACAAAATTTGGTGCTTATTTAACCGGTCTCGGTGCCGTGATCACGCTAACTCTTAATTTTCTACTTATCCCCGTTATGGGCTTTATGGGCTCTGCATGGGCAACACTGGCTTGCTATGCTACAATGATGGTCGCTTCCTATTTTCTTGGCAATAAACATTTCCCTGTTAATTACAATCTGAAACGCATTTTGGGATACCTTACATTATCATTAGCTTTGTACTTTACTGGTTATTACCTCATTCCGGGAAATTCGGCCCTCACAATTGCGCTGAACAACTTGTTGGTTTTGCTGTTTATTTCAACAGTATATTTCCTTGAACGTGATGGTATTAAAAAGCTCATTAAAAATGAAAATTAAGGTTATTAATAAGTCAAAGCATCCTCTACCGCAATATGCAACAGGTTCATCGGCAGGAGTTGATCTGCGCGCGAATATTGATTCTGCAATTATTTTAAGGTCCTTGGAACGGGCAATTGTTCCTACCGGGTTATTCATTGAATTACCTGCCGGATATGAAGCGCAGATCCGTCCACGCAGCGGATTGGCAGCGAAAAATGGATTAACAGTACTTAACTCACCCGGCACTATTGATGCCGATTACAGGGGCGAGATCAAAGTCATTTTGGTTAACCTATCCAAAGAAGATTTTACTATTAATGATAGTGAACGCATCGCGCAAATGGTA
>JAEUTS010000313.1 GCA_016787005.1 Bacteroidia bacterium | reverse complement strand
AATTCAAGCAGTTCGAAGTTTTTCAATTCAAGGAAAATAAACAATTTTATGACCTTTAAGATCATGATGTATAATTTAGAAGTTGTTTTTGATTCAATGTCAAGCGCTTTGTTTATCCATGAGAGCGCAGCTTTATAATCTCCGCATCCAAAAAGTACGTAAGCGGTATTAAAATAGAATACAAGCTTCATATTGTAAGGTGTTACAGCATCATACTTTTTTAATTCTTTTTCAATGTGTGGAATTGATTTTTTTTCTTCTTCAAATGTGCCAAAATACGTGGACTGATCCTGCTGAGTCATGTAAGCAAATTGAAAAAGTTTTGCCTGGATGTGAAGAGAGTTGCTGGATATTGATTTTAATTTATTGATAAGCTCCGTCATAAATCCGGCTTCTTTTGCATTGTGTGCTTTTAATAACATAATGTTGTGCAGTAGAACCAGGTAGTCAGACACATTGTCTTTGATAAAATGGGGCTTGGACTCCCATAGCTCCATGTTTTTAATCAGGTAATTGACGGCTTTATCATCTGCAAGCAATTGCTTTCTCCGGCCGTTTGAGAAGTAAAAATTCGATTTATCGTAGAAGGTCTGCGCATGTTTTATGTCCGTCAAAAACGGATGACGAAATAATTCTTGTACTTTTTTTTGATCAAAGGGAGCGGCTTGTTCGGAGAGATCTAAGTGAAAATAGGTTTCGTTTGAAAGCTCCTGGTAGGTCAGACCATTGGTTAAAATAGCAAGTACTCTTTTTTGCTCTTTAACAATTTCTTTCATTTCGTTAGGGTCCCCTTGTGTGGCTATAATCAGATTGATCTCAGATTTGAGCAGAATATAGTATTCCGAATACATATCATATTTCAGGACGATCTTTTTGGTGCTGGAAATAAGGGACCTACATTGATTGTATAATCCTCTCTGATATAAAATATGAATGTCTGCGATAAGGTTTTTCACTTCCATAGAAGCGTTGTCTCCATGGTGATAGTTCCGCAGGCTTCGTAAAATAAGTTTATAGAGGTAATGCTTTACAGATGAAAGGTTTTTTGAGATCGATTTTTTTTTCAGGGCTTCTGCAAGTTTCACATCGTCATAGATGCGTTGTTTTTGAAGAATATTGAATAGTTCTAGGTAATTATTTTTTTTATTTCTGTCGTGCAGGAAGGCGAACTTTTTCAAATAGATCTTTTCCGATTTGGAAAGGGATTGAATAAGTTCAAATAATTTTTTGTTGTTTTGCATAAACTAAAGCAGTTTTATTTTTAGTAATCAATCTTACCTAATCAACATTATATTACCTATTTTATGGTAGCTGTGCCCGAAATGATCTTCAATGTCAAATATGCATACATAGCTGTCCATTTGCGCTTTACCATTTTTGGTTTTACCATCCCATCCGGGTTCATTTTCATTCCCGGTAAATATTAGATTTCCCCATCGGTCATATATTTTCATGGTGTAATGCAAAATGCCATAGCCCTTTCCAGCGAACAGATCATTGTTGGCATCGTTATTAGGGGTGAAACTATTTGGGAAATAGAAGTAAAGGTCTGGAAACAGGATAAAAGTGTGTGAAACAGAATCAGTGCAGCCAATAGCATTCGAAACAATTAATCGCACAGTATAGGTGCCTGAATCGGCGTAAGTATGACTTGGATTAATGAGGGTTGAAGATGTTGTGTCGCCGAAATACCAGAAGAAATTGGTCGCATCCGTTGACGTGTTTGAAAAATCCACTCTTAGTTCGGAGGCAAATGAATAATTAAACGCAGCCTTTGTTTCCGAAACAGTTACAGTAATGTACGTAGTCGTATTTTGTCCACAGCTATCTGTTGCGGTTACAGAATAAGTAGTAGTAACATTCGGCTTCACTAAAATACTGCTCAGGCTGTCGTTTCCAGGTGACCATTTTAGTTTATAGCCGGGCTTACCTGATGCAGCAGTGGCAGTGAGTGTAGTGCTGTCGCCCTGGCAAATTTCAATATCGGGAGAAACAGTCAAAGTAAGCGGGGTGTAATTTACAGTAACATTTACTGTATCGGCCGCACTGAATATTCCGCA
>JAEUTS010000264.1 GCA_016787005.1 Bacteroidia bacterium | reverse complement strand
TCCGGCTATAAGTGAACTTATCGTCGTGCCTGTTCCGGCTGATGCCGGTGTCCAGTTGATAACATAACCGGGAGTTCCGCCGGTAATGCTGATTGTTGCAGATCCGTTATTGCCGCCTTTACATAAAATATTTGTAACAGGACCTGTTGTAATGGTCGGTGCTCCTACATTAGCGACCAGCACTGTGGATGAAAAGGTACAAGATGAGGCATCTACAATAGTTACAGTATATGAACCCGCTCCAAGATTATTTGCTGTGAAACCAGGCCCGCCTATTGGCTGCCAGGTGGCAGTTAATGCACCTGTTCCTCCACTGGCAGTAACTACTATGCTTCCGTTAGTTGTGTTGCAATTGGCATCTTTTACAACAGCAGATATGGTGATCTTTGGAGGTTCTGTAATTGTTACTGAAGATACACTTGTACAGCCTGCCTTATCTATTACGTTTATGGTATATGTTCCGGGTGAAAGACCAGTGATTGAAGCAACTGTGCTTGTTGGTGGCTGCCAACTGTAAGTGTATGGCAAGGCGCCGCCTGTTGTGGTTACCTGTGCGGTTCCATTGTTTGCACCAAAACAGGTTATATCAGTTGATGTCGCGTTCGCGGTGGGGCCGTTCAGATTTGCCACTACAACAGTTGATGTAGCGGTACATCCATTGGCATCTGTTACAGATACTGTATAGGTATTTGCAAAAAGCGCGTTGGCATTCGGCATTGTTATTCCGCCCGGATTCCATAAATAGGTATATGGCGACAAACCTGCTGTTGATATAACAGTTGCGGAACCCACCCCTTTGCCGCAATTATCATCCACTTTTGTAGTTGCGAGTTGCGGGCCCGCAGGCTCTGTGATCGTAACTGTAGTATTGGAAATGCAATTATTAGCATCTGTAACAATAACAGTATAGGTTCCGGCAGACAGGTTGCTCGCCGTATTTCCTGTTCCACCGACAGGTGACCAACTGATCACGTATGGCGCAGTTCCCCCTGTAGCTGTAACTGCAGCGCTTCCCGGAGTTATACATGTTGCATTTACAGATGATATAATTGCTGCCGTTACTCCACCTGTACTGTTAACAAGGGCAGTAGCAGAAGTGCTACAACCTTTTGAATCTGTTATCGTTACAGTATATGACCCGGCCGCAAGTGCAGTAATGGTTGCCGACACCCCGCCCCCCGGCATCCATGAATATATGTAAGTGGGAGTTCCTCCACCGGCCATTACCGATGCTGTTCCGGTATTACTGCCGCAATTAGCAGGTGCTGCCGACGGTACAGCAGTGAGCGCAGGTGGTTCTGTGATGGATGCAGTTGCCGTTTTTGTACATCCTTTGGAATCGGTAACAGTTACTGTATAGGTTCCCGGGCTTAATGTATTTGTTGTTGTAGCTCCTGTTCCTCCTGCCGATGCCCAGGTGTAGGTAAACACCGCTGTTCCTCCTGTTACCGTAACAGCCGCCGATCCGTTATTAGCACCTTGACACATGACATTTACCGATGTCGTGGAAAGCGTCATTACAGGGTTGATGGCGACTATGACTGTATCTGTTCCTGTCGCGCCATTCGCGTCCTTAACTGTTACAGTATAAATAGTTGTTGCTGCGGGACAGAAACTCTGAGGACCAGCTCCGGTTTTGCCGTCGCTCCAGGTATAGGTATATGGTGCTGTTCCTCCACTTCCTGCAGCCGTAATGCTGGCACATGATCCGGGGCAAACTTTAGCGCCGGTAGCCAATACAGATGGACCACAAACATTTACCGTCGCTGTAATCGTTTCCGTTGAAGAACACCCGCTTTTATTTGTAATAGTAACGGTATATGTTGTAGTAACTGTTGGCGAAGTTGTTACACTGGATGAAGTGCCTAACCCGTTTGACCAGGAATATGTATATGGCGGATCGGCAGTGGGATCAACCACAGAAACTGCTAAAGTAATGGCATGGCCGGGGCCGCACAAAACAGTATCCGCGGTTTTTGCGACAGGAATAATTTTGAGTTTAACTTTAGCCGTCGTGGGACAATTACTTATAGAAATCATATTTACTGTGTACGTATTCCCCTGAGTTGGATTTGTAACTGTAACACATTGAGTAGTTGGAGAACCTGCAAGTCCGGGTTGCCCTGCAGGCCAGGAATAAGATTTATACCCTGCAGGGGCACATATCTGTATACTACCTGCTCCGGCACAAAATTCTGGAACATCAATTTTCATTGGTACACAATACGTATCAAAATATGCATATGCCCAATGGCTGCCCGCAGAAGTGGAATCGTATGGAGCCGGCAAAGGACCTCCCATGTTATTGCCCCCTTCACAATCCCTAACTCTGAACGTAACGCAAACTGTTTGGCCAACATAACCACTCAGATCAGTAATAACATCTGTCCAGGGCGTAAAAGCTATTCCACTTTTTCCTGAAACATCAGTACTACTACCTACATAATTAAAAGGTGAGGTTCCATCATTTGGATAATGTTCGAATTTCCCGCACTTAATAGTATCGCCGGTTCCCGGCAATGTCATAATAACATCGAACAAGGGCTGAAGTTCTTTCGGATGAAACGGGCAATCCATTACCACCGCATATTTATAACCAAAGCCCGCATTCGACGCGCTGACAGTAAAACAATACTTAGCTGTAGTTGCAGCTGAATGTGATTTTGATTTTCCATTAATAACAGCCATATTACCTTCTGCAGTTCCTAAAGATCCTATTCTGAATGAATTATTTCCGCCACCCGGGGCAACTACCGGGATCATCGAAGTAATCGCATCTCTTCCGGTACCTGAAGTTACCTGATATAAATTCGCAGGCTTAGTAGTATTTGTTACATCCCAGGTAAAAGTTGATCCGGGTTCGGTAACCAAATGATAACTTCCCCAGTTGGCTTGCCATCCGTTTGAGTTCCCACCCTCAAACGACATATCTGCTGTACATGCAGGCTTCTGAGCTTCTACAGTTTCATTGTACACACACAGTCGTCCTAATATAGTTGAAGAGCTCGTTGCCTTAATAATAACATAATATTGCTTCCCGGGAACTGTTGTTATCCCGGCCCAATTGGGCTGATCCTTTGCTCCCGTATTATTATTACAGAACACCTGGTTCATTGAAGAACCGCACGGACCCTCAAACACTTCCATAGAAGCATTTGTTTCATCCTTACCCCATAAATACAAATCAGTTTTTGTGCTTGTGGCTGTAAATGTTCCCCACCACCAATTAGCATAAGTGCTCCCAACACAAGGTGTAGTTGGTGCGGGATTAGTTTTACTAACCACAACATTTGTATAACTTGAAAAGCAATCATTGTCTTTTGCTTTTACGGGCAAAGAAACAGGTGGTGTATATATGATAGGGTCGCATAATGCTGAATACGGATTTCCATTTGTTTTGTACGCACATACCTTACCCGCTAAGGTCGAAGAAGAACCCACAATTGCCACCAGATAACTTGCGCCATTTGTAGTAGGCACATCAATTACATGCGGCATTCCGTCGTCTGCATACGTTGCACATGATTTGGCAGTCATGGTACCTGCGCATGACTGATTCTCAAAAATTACTGCACCCACAATTTTATTTCCCGCATACGTTTTTACTCTAATGGTTGTCCCATCCCCTGTAAAAGAAAACCAGTTTGAATAAGTTCCGGAGGCCAGACCACAGGAAGGACCACTAATGGTATTAATCGGCGGAGAATTATTACTAAGTTTGGTAGGGCCGCTTATGTTTTGAGAATTACATTGACTATCATTTGCGCCTATCGTAAGTGGTGAAGCGGTGGAACATTTGCCTTGTGAATTAGCCTTCTGCGAAAACAAAAAAACAATACACAAAACAATAAGTACAGCATTATTTCTAAGTGAAAGCATATGAGTCTTCATTGGGTTAGGATAAAACAATATCTGCTAATTCATCTTTGTTAATTCAACCTTAACATTATCGATCGCATCTGAAATTTTTTTTGCAGCATTAGAAACAGAATCATGTTCAAACATTTCGGTTCTTTTTAACTTCGCCAAAGTATATTCGACATCCCGCATCTCTGACTGAGCCTCCATCACAGCATCATACCATTTATTAAACGCGCTGTCTTGGTTAGCGCCATAAGACGCACCGTATTCAGTTATTTTATTTATCAGAATCTTCTCAGCGGCATTCAAATTCTCCCTGATCGGAATTATCGATTCTGAGAGCTGATCACAAATTAAAATTATATGTGTCTGGCTTGAAGCCTTTGTTAAACCAGATGAAACATTAGTAAAGTCACCTACGTTTTTAGTTGTGCCTGAAACGATTTGAGTAAGTTCAGCCGGCATTATACTTCCTGCATCGTTAATCACCTGGGCTAAGGAAGAATAACCAGATACAAAAACAATAATTAATAAGTAGAAGATTGTAGAAAGTTTCATATGGATAGCAATTAATTACAGCATAAAAAAAAGAGGAAAATCAGTATTCATATTCCTAAATTTTATTTTTCATATAACTCATTTACAATTATTTATCCTAAAAATACTATGTTGAAAATTTGAATGAAAACCATCTTTTTTTCAAAATTATAACTCAATTAAATCGTTTATTGAATATGTAATAAGATTGTTGATCTATGAAAATCAGGTGACATCCAACATTTAGTTTATAAATAGCAACGAAATAAGGGAAGCAAAAACAAATGATAAGCATTTAAAACAAGATATTTTAAGTCAAAATTGTGTTTCTAATAAACTCAAAATCAATTCAGATTTCTAGTGTTTTGATGATGGGATTTCTCATTAATTATGATGCAAAAAATATTCAGCCGCCCCTCAAATACCCCTCTGTAGCGCATCATTATTGTGCAATGTTGAAAAATGGGATAATAAAATCTGCGCGAAAATGGAAAAGAATCTTAAAGTCTTACAGCGTCGTTCAGATTAACTTCTGTTGGTTCTGGTTTGGAATTTTTCTATAATGCTTGCTTTTTCTAGTCTAAACAATCTTCCGGTTTTTCTGAAAGCTAAACTTCAACACACAGAAGATGTGATTTATTTACTTACAAATACAGGCAAAAATTAAAGAGGTAATTTTTTGTCTCTCAATTCAACTTAAACCCCACCCCCGGTATCTTTTCAAGCGTAGAGAGCAGTTCGTTACTTGCATTCACTTTAATTTTTTTGGAGGGAATCTCAATAAAAAAATTCTCGTCCTTATCGTAAACCGCAAAGCGCAGGGT
>JAEUTS010000262.1 GCA_016787005.1 Bacteroidia bacterium | reverse complement strand
AAGACTCAATGGGAAGTGCTTCCCTTGAAAAATATAAATCAAGTGCGTTGGGTATTGAGAACTATTGTTGTAATTCGGACAGATTAAGAATTTCTCCAAATCCCTCCGTTGACAATATAAGTATTGAAACACTATCTTCTGAGAATCAATTACTACAGATATTTGATCTGACGGGAAGATTGGTTTTGAGGCAAAACACCACCGGCAAAATGACTACAATTAATTTGAGCGGCTTGGGTGCCGGCATTTATAATGTCTGTGCAACGACTAAAGAAGGAGAATTACATACTCGATTGGCAATCATGAAATAATATACCTTCACATGTTTTTACAATCTTCAAATTCCCTACTTAAGCAAATCCAGAATATCCTGCAACGTGTTTTCATCACTTGGGCGTGATGCGTTGGGGTTTACAATATTTCCTTTTTTGTCAATTAACATATATCGCGGAATACTGCTTATTTGAAACTGTTTTGCCGCAGGCGAATTCCAGCCTCCTGGCGATAGGGCTTGCTCTCCGGTAAGTTGTAATTGTTTGACCGCGTTTTTCCAGGCGTCTTCATTGTCGTCAATAGAGATATACAGGAATACCACTTCCTTTTTCTGTTTGTCGCTTAATTTTTCATGCAGTTCCTTACTGAATGGGAACTGTTGACGGCATGGGCCACACCAGCTCGCCCAGAAATCGACATACACAACTTTCCCTTTAAAGTCCGAAAGGCTCACTTCTTTGCCATTCATGCCCCGGAATTTATTTCCGGACGACGGATCGTTGGACTTCGTTGTTTCGGTTTTTGGCAATTTTGTTTTCATCCATTTGCCCAGCTTATCTTTCACTATAGTCGTGTACTCAGCTTTTTTTTCCATCTTCTCCATACGCTCGAAAATGCTTTTCACCGTTTCAGGGTTTATTTTTTCACCTGTTTCAAGTAAAAAGCGGGTAAGGTAATAGAGCAGGGGAGTGCCTTTCAGGTGATCGGTAGCGATTACATATTTTTTTTCCGCTGAGACAGTGAAATCAGTGAACTTGTTGAATCCGTTCTTCTCAGAAGCGAAATAAGTGACAAACCACACCAGGAAATCACGGTACGACCCGCTGATCATGGCTTCTTCATCACTTACTGTTTTTTTGTCCAGTACGTCAAGCATCACTGCAGGTAAATGCGCCACAGTAAGAATGCTGTTGCTTTTGTTCGCGTTAACGATCGGCCAGGCGAGCAGATAATTCAGGTAAGTATATTTGATCTGGTTTTCAATATATTTTTTAAAATTTTCGGACAATAAATTTTTATCCGGGTAAGCCTCATAAAACTTTTTTTGTTTGGCCCTGTTGCCGAATATAAAGTTTTCAAATTCATCCACTCCCGATATTTTCATTTTATCTTCCATCACCGGAGCTGAAAAGTCGTTCGCGAACTGTTCATTGAATTTTTGCAGGAACTGGTTATTGGCCGCTCCCTTTTCAGTAAAGGCAATACTTCCGGGCAGGCTTGCGGCTTTAAATCTTATGTTCAGCCTGTCATCCTGTTCAATGTAAAGTTTCGTTGTTTGCCCTGCATAGTTGAGATCGGCGAGGTAGTTCCTGTCAATAACGAACTCAAAACGGAATTGATTTTGCGTTACGGGAATTTTGTACCGTGTGGTTTTTTGTGCGAGATAATTTTTGTCGATTACCAGTTCTATCGAATCGCCCGAAGCATTTTCAATTGTTCCGGAAACAATTGTTTTTGATTGTGCGATCAATAAAAGTGGGGAAAGGAGCAGGAAATAAAATATTTTTTTCATTAGCGCAGGATGTGATTAGTTGAGAACGAATTTAAAATTAAAAATTGACAGTCTCAATTCGAAACTGTCAATTTGCGTATAATATACCCTGACTACGCTATCCTGCTTTTGCTATTCTTTAGGAGCAGATCAAATGCATCTGTATCCGCGTAAGTTCGTTAAGGGCTGAAAGGTTATTGTAAAGCCCGATCCTGTCCGAAGCAGCTTCTAAAATTGTATGGGCAACCGGAATTTTATTTTCTTCAGTTTTTAACTTAGAGGAATTGTACAATGCGATCTCGGCTTTCAGATCGGATAGTAGTTTTATTCCTGTCCCGTCTTTGTAAAATCCATCGCCCAGGATTCCTTCTGAAATGGTAATGTGGTGGAGCTCGAAATCATCCGGGATAAACGTCTGTCCGGTCTCATTTTTCAGTATTAATTCTTTCAACTGTTGGCAAGTTTTCTGTATATCGCTTACTAACTTTTGTTCCAATGAGCCGACAGGCAATCTGTCGCCTGAGCTGGTTTGCATCTTTTTGAGTAATTGTTCGTTTTGAACATATGCATACGTCTTGTTTTGTGTTTCGGCTGAAGGCCGCAAAGCGGTAAGTGTAAATTGAATGCCAATGACTGCCACTAAAAGTATTGAAGCAACAATAGTGTTCACTTTTGTTTCGGCATTACGTATGCCTGTGAAAAAATAAACAGGTATGAACACAAAAAATGAAATGGCCAATGTGCTAAGCCATATCATGTGTTTTCCCGGCCAATGCATGACCTGGAATAGCATAGAGAAACAGTATAAAATACCGAGAAGAGTTCCAATGGACAATACAACTTTGTCGCGTTTTGTATTTATTTCTCCAACCTTTAATAAGAATATCAGGGGAAGAAATATAAGGCTGAAGGTGATGAAGCCCAGGCCCAGGAATACAATGGCACCCGGCCAATGCATGATCTTTAAAAATGAACCAATTATAAATGCTGCTGCGGATATAGTTCCGCTTGTTATCATTGCTTTTTTCATGGCGTAATAATTTTTAAACGTTAACAGGTTTTGGGTTTCTGTTTCTATTTCCTTCAGTTCTTTTTTGTAAAACGTTTTGATCGTGGAAAAATAGAAACGCTCGAAGTCCCCGTTTTCTTCGAGTTCATGCTCAATAATACAGCAAACATGATCCAGCAGATTTTGCTGTAGATCATCCATCTCAATGCCACTCGCGCGAATGTCGTCGAGGATGAATTTTATTTGCGAATCACTGAGGGTATACATTTATGCTGTTGTTGGTTTAATGTCGAGTAAAAACCGCATGGTGTCCATAAAGTCGGCGAGCTCACTTACCTTTTCTTTTGCCTTTGATTTCCCGGTAGGACTTAACGTATAATATTTCCGTACCCGTTTGCCAATGTATTCTGCTTGTGTGGTAACCAAACCATCAGCTTCCAGCGCGTGTAATGTTGGGTACAAAGCGCCTTCTGTGATCTGGATTTTATCTAATGTCAGTTCTTTTACCCGCTGGGTAATTTCATAACCATACATTTTTTTATTGTCGGCCAGCAATTTTAAAACGATTGTTTTAAGCGTTCCTTTTATCAATTCTGATGAGTAGATCATAATGTGTTATATAATTACATAACGCAAATATACATAAGAATATTATACATAAAAGACTTATGTATTTTAAGTAATATAATTATCTGAATATCAAATAAATAAAAATAATTTCAGTGCAAATGTGCCAGTTTTTCTTCCCTTCACTTAGTATATCACTGATTTGTAATTTATTAAGTTGTATAATTTGCATCCTCAGAATGGGTTTAAAAAATATTAATATAGTATATTGATAATCAATATATTAATAATTACCAGATCTATGCTATCATTGAATTTCTCAAAAACTGCTTTTATTCCCTTTGTGTATTCAAAGTTAAACTCACCTGTGTTTCATTCAAATTTCGATATTTAAGGCACTTATTCACTATATGCCTATAATTTAGACAATTACACATGTAATTGTGTAACTTTGTATCACCTGCCGACGTATAAAAACCCTGAAATTGATTTGTTGATCAAAAAGAGAATGACATTTTTGAAAAACATAAAGTGCTTATTATCAAACATCTGCTTCCTGGCGATTTTAATTTCGTCCGATAGCTTTGCAATAAAAAATATTAGCCCCTCCATTTCAAGTCGTTTACTTCCATGCGCATTCAGTCTTAATACAAGTTTTACTGCCCCATCCTGTAATGCCGGAACAAATGGTACCGCAACTGTAACAGTTTCAGGAGGTAGCGGAAATTACAGCTATAGCTGGAGCGGGGCAGGTCAGACCGGCCAGACAGCAACTAATTTGGCGGCCTCAACTTATACCGTAACTGTTACCGACAATATTGCCATATGTACAGCTACCGCAACTGTAACAATCACTCAGCCCCTTCCTGTAATTAGCAGCACAACGGGTCAAAGTGCTTCCTGTTTCGGGTATAACGATGGAAAGGCATGGGTTACACCAACCGTTGCTGTTCCACAACCATCCTATGCATGGAGTGGAACCACTGAACAAAATGATACATTATCGGGACTTACAATTGGTAATTATACTGTTACAGTTACAACTAATTCCGGATGCTCCCAATCTACGGTAATTACAATTACCCAGCCTTCACAACTGACAGGTACTGTTACAAGTACGAACAGCACATGCAATGGTGCAAATAATGGTACTGCCACTATTGGGCCATCCGGCGGAACAGCTCCTTATACGTATTTGTGGAACAGTAGCCCCTCGCAGTCAACAGCGACCGCGACAGGTCTGGGTCCGGGTACATTCACTATTAAGCTCAGCGATTCGAAGGGTTGTGAATTTTATTATTCGGTTAACATTTCTGAAGCTGCCCCTTTGGTTATTAATAACCCGGTCATTACAAAAGAAACCTGTCAGCTTGGAAATGGAAAAGTAGCCATATCTCTTATCGGAGGCACACCACCTTATACATATGCATGGAGTCCACCGGCTAACCTTCAGACTGCTTCAACTGCAACTAATTTATCGGCCGGCACCTATACTGTTACAGTAACCGATAGCAAGGGATGTGCCGCTACACGATCGGCAGTTGTAACAAATCAATTCATCCCTCCAAGCGCGACTGCCAGTACCGTAAATAATGTAACATGCTTCGGTGCTGCAAACGGGCGCGTCACCGTATTGGCTTCGGCCGGTACAACTCCTTATGCTTATGTCTGGACACCAACCGGCGGTGTGGCAGCTACAGCAAGCGGCCTTTCTCCAAATACATATACTGTAGTTGTAACTGATGCGAATGGTTGCAAAGCAACAGCTTCGGCAACGATAACTCAGCCGGCAGCTATGAGTCTGAATCCTTCTTCAATAAATGCAACCTGTGGTTTGACAGATGGTTCTGCAAGTGTAGCTCCTGCCGGCGGAACTTTGCCTTATTCTGTTGTATGGTCAAATGCAGCCACCGGTAACACCGCGTCTAATCTTGGGGCAGGTACGTATACAGTTACGGTAACAGATGCAGGTCCTTGTACGCTCACGACAAGTGTAACGATAATTATTTCTAATCCGTTGACTGTTACAACCGGTTTAACCAATATTTCCTGCAACGGGAATGCAGATGGTACGGCAAGCGCATCAGCTTCAGGAGGAAGCGGTACATTTAGTTATAGCTGGAACCCGGGTGGCTATGCAAGCTCATCGATCACTAATCTATCGCCGGCAGTATATACATTAACTGTTACTGATGGCCTGAATGTTGCGTGTACAGCAACAAAAACGGTAAACATTACCCAGCCGGGAATATTGGCTCCTGCTATAGTTGGAACAAATATTACCTGTAACGGACTTAACAATGGAAAGGCTACTTCAACTCCTACCGGCGGAACATCACCTTACACATATATCTGGAATACCGGTAGTGCAACAAGTTCAACAACCGGCTTAGCCCCGGGAACTTATTCATTGACTGTTACAGATTCAAAGTCATGTACAACGGTATCCACTGTTACTATCACTCAAAGTGCAGTGCTTTCAGTTGCGCTTAATACGCAGACAAATGTTGCTTGTTCAGGCGGGTCTACCGGCAGCGCTTCTGTCATTGCTTCGGGTGGAACAGGTACATTAACATATACATGGGCCCCATCAGGCGGCACTTCAGCCACAGCCACAGCTAGGCCTGCGGGTAATTATACAGTTACAGTCAGAGATGCGAATAATTGTTCAGCAACTGTGGTTATCAGCATTACTCAACCGGCTGCCATTACAACAACACCTTCTGTAACACCATCGTCTTGCGGTGTTTCCGGCGGATCTGCAACAGTAACTCCTGCCGGCGGAGTAAGCCCGTATACATATAGCTGGAGTTCAGGAATAACTGCAAATACTTCAACTGTCGCGGGTCTCTCTTCGGGAACATATACAGTAACGGTAAGAGATGCTAACGCATGTTCTAAAACACAAACACTTACAATAGCTGTGTCGAATCCCCTTGCTATAGTATCAGGTAAAACTAATCTTACCTGCAATGGTTCTGCTAACGGGCAGATAGGAGTTACTGTGACCGGCGGTACAAGTTCATATAATTACACCTGGACTCCCGGAGGGGCAACAGCTTCAACTATTTCTGCGTTAACTGCCGGAACCTATACGGTTACAGTCAGGGATGCAGTAAATGGTTCTTGTACGGCAACATCAGCAGTGGCAATCACTCAACCTGCACTTTTAAATGTTACACTCACGCCTCAAAATATTGTTTGCTTCGGACAAACAAATGGCAGAGTAACGGCAGCTGCATCCGGTGGAGTAACAGCCTATACATACAGTTGGGCTCCTGTGGCCGGAGCAGGAAATGTTATCTCAAATCTTAGCGCGGGCATATATACTCTGACTTTAACAGATGCGAATGCCTGCACAACAACAAAAACAGCCATGGTTGCGGAACCTCCTCCGCTAACACTTACCATGACAAAGAAGAATGTGACATGCATTGGCGCATATGATGGCGGGGTTCGTGGAAAAGTTACCGGCGGCACGCCGCTATACACATATAATTGGCTGCCGGCCGTGGGGGTAACAGATACAATAGGCGGGCTTGGCCCGGGTACATATAAACTTACCATTACTGATGCAAATGGTTGTACTAAAGTGGACTCAGCGAAAATAACAGAACCACCTGCCTTTCATATTTCAACCGGCAGCGTAAATCCAACCTGTTATAACAGTGATGGTTCCGCCTCTGTAAGTGTAGTGGGAGGTTCCGGTTCATTTAGTTATTTATGGACTCCATCCGGAAGTACCGGAACAACTGTCAACGGACTTAGTGCAGGTAGTTACCAGGTTCGGGTTACTGATGTGACTACAGGGTGTGACACTCTCGGCACAGTTGCACTCGGGTATCCTATTGTTTCACTCACGATGAGCTCGACAAATGTAACATGCAAGGGCTATGGCAACGGTATAGTTTCAGTCGTCGCCTCAGGTGCTGCTGCTCCGTATACATATTTGTGGAGCGCAGGCGCTGTTACAAATACCATTGTCACCGGACTTTCTCCCGGAGCCTATACTGTAACCGTAAATGATTCGGGTGGCTGTGTAAGAACTGGGAGTGTCAGCATTACGGAGCCCTTGATTTTATCTCTTTCAAAAGCATCCGCAAATGTCAGTTGTTTTAATGGGAATAACGGAACAGCTTCAATAACTGCTGCCGGTGGCACTGCCGCTTACACGTACAGTTGGTCTTCAAGTCAAACAACAAGTGCTATTAATGGTTTGTCAGCGGGAAAATATTTTATCACATTGACGGATCAAAAGAGTTGTACAAAAATTGACTCTATACAGATCACACAACCTGTAGCACTTACGACTACAACAGATTCAATTAATGTAAGTTGTAACGGACAGGGTAATGGCCGGGTTAGTGTTAGCGTGAATGGGGGAACTGCACCGTACACTTACACATGGAATCCGGGAACAATATTAAATGATACTGTATATTCAATTGGACCCGGAATATATTCTGTTACCGTAAACGATTCCAAAGGATGTTCAGTTGTTGATTATGTAAGCATTTCCCAGCCTTCAGCTGTCTCTGTTACTATGAATAGTACCAGTGCTGGATGTGGAGCGAATACGGGCACTGCCGATGCGATAGTCAGCGGTGGGATCACTCCATATACCTTTGCATGGAGCACCGGAAGTACAAGTGCATCGGTGATCAATCTGCTAAAAGGAACGTATACGGTAACGGTTTCAGATAAAATGGGCTGCCTTAAAACGTCTTCTGTAGCCATCACAGAACCGACCGGTATCACGATATCATTTTCCAAGAGTGACATAAGTTGTAACGGCGCCAACAACGGGCAGGTTACGGCAGCGGCATCAGGTGGAACCGGTACCTATTTATACTCCTGGATGCCGATAGGCAGCACTTCTGCAACTTGTTCTGCTTTGTCTGCCGGAACATATACAGTTGTAATTGCGGATGCTGTAAATTCAAATTGTACTGCACAAAGTACCGTTACCATAACTCAGCCGGCAGTTTTAAACAGCACGATAACTCAAACCGGTACTTCTTGTTTTGGGATTGCCGATGGAAAATCCACCGTTACTATTTCAGGCGGGTCCCCGGTGTATACATACAGCTGGAGTAATGGCGCAAGTAATGTAACAGCAGGACTTACCTCCTCGATTACTGGTCTTACAACTCAAACGTACTCTGTAAGTATTACAGATGGAAATGGTTGTGCCACATCGAAGAGTATTTCTATAACACAGCCAACAATCATGAATACAGGAACCTCGGTAAAGCAGGCTTCCTGTGGAAAGTCAGATGGAAAAGTTTGGGTGACGGCCACAGGGGGAACCGGTTTATATACCTATTCCTGGTCTCCTGCATTTGGTATAGCCGACACACTGAAAGGACTATCTGCGGGTACTTTCTATGTGGTTGTTACCGATGCCAATGGTTGTTCACAAAAGGATACCGCTACGATTATGCTGAGTACAGTGATAAAGACAAAACTCAGCCAGGTGCCTGCCACCTGTTATGGTCGCAACAATGGGCAGGTAATAGATACAGTCTCAGGAGGATCGGGTGCATATTTATTTAATTGGAGTCCGGGGGGAAGCACAAATCCGAATCCGATCAACCTCGCTCCCGGAATGTACACAGTTACAGTCAGAGATGCAGCGCTTGTCACTTGTTTCAAGATCGATTCTGTTCTTGTTACAGAGCCTCCTGCGATCAGTATAAATCCGACAATTACAAAAACAGCTTGTACCGGCAATAATAATTATGTCGCGACAGCTAATGTCAGTGGTGGAACTCCGGGGTATTTATATACCTGGAGTTTTGGAGGAAGTAATCCTGTTGAAAGTAATTTGTCGCCCGGAACTTATGTATTGCAGGTGCAGGATTCGAACGGCTGCGATACTGCGTCTATATTCAGTATAACAGGATCATCCACGCCATTTATTCTTCCGCCATCTGTGGTGAATCCAAAATGTAATTTTCCTAATGGCTCTATTGCAATATCCATATTCGGAGGTGTAAATCCGTACACCTATTCCTGGGGCCCTTCGGTAAGTATAAGTGATAGTGCAAAAAATGTTTCGGCAGGTATTTATTCACTTACAGTTACTGATGCGTATAATTGTACCAATACCCGTACCATTACAGTCGTCGCATCATCGCTTCCTCCTAATTTAACTATGTCGGGCACTCCTGCCGGTTGTTTTGGTGCAAGCACGGGAAGTGCAACTGCCGTTGCAAAAGCAGGTTCTCCTCCATACACTTATTCATGGTCTCCTTCAGGCACACCAACGTCCACAATAACCGGTCAGTCATCGGGAACATATATAGTTACGGTTACAGACTCTAAATCATGTACCGTCACAGGAACTGCGTCTATATCCGAACCTTCAGCGATTACTCTTACAGGATCTTCTGTTGATGCGAGTTGTGATAACAGCAATGGATCGGCAAGTGTAAGTCCGGCGGGCGGGACACCGGGGTATACATACAATTGGAGTAACGGATCTTCGGCGCAAACGATCAGCAATGTATTAGGAGGAAACTATGCGGTAACTGTAACTGATAATAATGGCTGTACGAAAACGTTAGCCACGGTTATAAATACAACCAATAGTTTAACAGTAAGTATTTCAGTGTCGGCGAATGTGTTGTGTTACAGCGGGGCATCAGGGGCCGCCGGTGCAAGTATTTCAGGTGGCACACCTAATTTTACATATAGCTGGAGTAATGGCGCAACAAGTGTGACTGCGGCTAATCTGACCGCGGGCAATTACTCCGTAACAGTGACCGACCAGAATGGATGTTCTTCAACACAAACCACTACTATCACTGAGCCGGCAAGTCCGGTTACATTATCAGTTACATCTGTAAATGCTATTTGCGGAAAAAGCGATGGTTCGGCTACTGTAACTGCAAATGGCGGCACTCCAGGCTATTCATATAGCTGGGATTCGGGACCAACATCGGCTGCTTATTCAAATATCTCTGCAGGAAGCTATACTGTAACTGTAACTGATAATAACGGGTGCAGCGTAACAACGGCTGCTACTGTAAGTAATACTAATGGGCCATCGACAAACATAAATGTAGTAACGGATGTGTTGTGTTATGGTAAAGCAACCGGTGAGGCTTTTGTAAATGTTACAGGTGGTATGCCAGGTTATATATATACCTGGAGCAGTGGTGCAACATCTGCTACAGCCAGCAACTTGTCCGCGGGGAATTATTCAGTAACAGTAACCGATCAGAACGGATGTCTCTCTATTCAAACAACGGCGCTAACACAGCCGGTTGATTCGGTCACTTTGGTAATATCATCAACAGACACCTGGTGTGGACAAAGTATAGGTGCCCTAACCGTTGTTGCAGCAGGCGGTTCTCCTGGTTATTCATATAGCTGGAATCCGGGCCCTACAAGTGCAAGTCTTACAGGTATATCGGCGGGCAACTATACGGTGACTGTTACAGATAATAACGGTTGCAGCCAGACCGCTACCGCTGTTGTAAACAATGCGAATGGACCTTCCGTTACTATAAACGTGCCGGCTAACGTATTGTGTTTCGGTAAAGCAACCGGTACCGCTGTCGCGAATGTTACAGGCGGCACCCCGGGTTACACCTACAATTGGAGTAACAGCTCCACGGGGGCAACCGCATCCAACTTAACAGCTGGCGCATATTCGGTAACAGTAACGGATCAGAATGGATGCACTGCAACACAAACTGCAAGCATCACCCAACCGGCCGATTCGGTTGCGGGAATAATTACGGTTACAAATGCTATGTGCGGAACAAGTAATGGTATTGTTACCGTTGCAGTATCCGGCGGCATTCCTGTTTATACATACAACTGGAGCCAGGGTTCTTCCGGGGCAACAATTTCGGGATTGACAGCAGGGAACTATACTGTAACAGTAACTGATAATAACGGGTGTAGTATAAATACTTCAGCAACGGTGATTACAATGCCGGGTATATTGCTGAACATTATAGCGGACAGCACAACCTGCGCGGAGACAACCGATGGACAAATAAGGATAATACCCATAAGCGGAACGCCGGGATATACATATAGCTGGAATAACGGATCAACATTGGATTCCATCATTAACCTTGCGGATGGAACCTACTCTGTAACCATTACGGATGCCATCGGCTGTCAGGTGTCTACAAGTGTCGTTATTACTTTTGCGAATTCAACGCCACAGGCTGATTTCAGTTTTACTCCGGCGGGCCCTGTTCGTCCTGAGAAACAAATATTCTTTACCGATCTTTCAACTCCGGGGTCTTCTTTGTTATGGAACTTTGGTGAGTCCGACCCCTATAATAATACTTCAGTGCTTCCCGATCCTTCACATTCATATTATTATATGGGCGTTTATTGTGTAAGCCTTACAGCTACAAATGCAGCAGGTTGTTACAACAAAGTGCAAAAATGTATTGAGGTATACGCTGATTCATTGTTTGTGCCGAATGTATTTACGCCGAACAATGATGGATCGAACGATCTTTACTCAGTTAAGACCTATGGAATGCGATATTTTGACTTCCAGATATTCGACCGGTGGGGATTGATAGTATTTCAAGGTGGTAGTACTTCTAAAATAGAATGGGATGGTAGGACTCCTTCAGGGATGGAAGCTCCGGATGGAACTTATTACTACGTGTACACCGGGGAATCAATCAAAGGAAAAAAATACCAGGGGTCAGGCTTTTTGGAATTGATACGAGGGAAGAAGTAGAATGCTTAAATAAACGGATTGAAAAGAAAAACCACTTTCTTAGATCACACATCCTTCACTGTTGCCCTTTTCTTTTTCTTTATCTGCAACACCGTGCCGATTGCAATATAGGCTAAACGACTTTGCTCAGGTTTATAGTTGACCAGGACACCTGATTCCGGCAAATAAAATGGAGTGCTCTTGTTCACTAAAAAATCCAGCAGGTATGATTTAACACGGATATAACCGCCATGGTGAAACCGCAGCTCAGCGAAAACAGATGGATTGAACAGGTTCACCTCCGGAGAAAGCCATTCCGACATTTTTGATTTGTTCCCGCCATAATATACTTTTCGTTTGTAATGGAACATGAGTTCTCCTTCAACACCGAAGGCCAGGTAGTTGCCGCGCTCCATATTGCCGACCTTTAAAGCGAGCGGTATGCCTAAACTATAAGAGCGCTGCCTGATCTCGGCATCAGTTGTATTCGGCACATGCATCCTATTAATAAATCCAACGTTGATCAGGGCAAAGCCGGTATAAAAACCAACGTGTTTATTGAAGTCATAGTGATTCTGATGCTGCAAATGAAAAAATAAGGAGAATCGTATTCTGTTGTCAAGCGTAGTGCCATTATTAACGACCTTTCCCGATGAAAAGATCAGTTCGGATCCCGACATGCCATACCATTCTTTTAACGGAGCATTGTTAAGCAGCTTTTTTTCCTGGGCCTGTATATGAAAGCTCAGGAAACCGAGAACTATTATTGTCGCAATTTTGTTCATAGGAATCAGTGTTTAAATAAAATTCATGGGTTCGAACTTCTGGCCCAATATTTTTTCGGGCGAAATATTCAATACTTTATCAAGCAGGCTTGCATATACGCGTCTGAAATCAACTGTGTGAATCAGGTCGCCATTGTCAAGATTTTGCAGATCCGGCAGCGCATTGATAATGCCGGCAGTAGCCAGTTTACCGCCTGCTATGTAAACATTATTCGCTGTGCCATGATCCGTTCCTTTACTTCCATTTTGCGCCACTCTTCTCCCGAATTCGGAGAACGTAAGTATTACAGTATCATTAAAACGATTAGCAGCTTTAAGGTCGGCACAAAAGGCACTGAGTGTATCCGAATATTTTTTTAAATTGGAGCTGTGTATTCCCTTTTGCAGTGCATGCGTATCAAAGCCAGGCAATGATACATAATACACCAATGTTTCACTGCCTGAACAGATCAGTTCAGCGATAGTTTTCATCCGCTTACCAAACTGGTGATTGGGATATATTTGTGTTGTGCGGTAAATTTTCGAGTGCTCGTAAATATAATCCGCCGACTGTGTTGTTTCCGCCAATGTCTTATGAAGATACTCAACAGCCGTATGATCCGTTTCTTTTTGGTAACCTGCCGCTGTACCACGGATCATATTATTCTTTGAAGAAATGTGTAAAATATCAGGATTACGAAAGGCGATACCTTTCATACGTTCTCCTTTGAGTGCCAGGCTTAGTGTATCATCCAGTTCAATAGCTGTGTGTGGTTTGACACAGGTGCCATTGCAGGTGGAGTCGAGGTAACGTCCGATCCAGCCAGTATTCAGTATGGTTTGTTCATCACTTGCCGATTGCCAGATGTCGGTGCTTCGGAAATGTGATCGGTTGGGGTTAGGGTATCCAACATTATTGATAATTGCGAGCTGTCCATCACTGAACAACTGAGCAAGTGCTTTTAAATTTGAATTCAACCCAACTTCATCCGTAAGTTTGATAAGATCCTCCTGTTTGATACCAAGATCCGGTCTGGCTTTGTAATACAGGTCGTTGCGGAACGGAACAATGCAGTTTAACCCGTCATTGCCACCCGACAGCTGAATGACAACAAGTATTTTGCCATTACCTACGGTGCGTGGCGAATTGCCGAATGCTTTTAAAAAATCGGGAACAAACATGGATGCCGATGCCATCGCGGAATATTTCAGAAAATCTCTCCTGCTGTGTGCCATAGATCAGATAAGTTGAAATTCGGGTAACGACATAATGTTGCCGGCCAGGCTAATGACCAGGTGTTCTCTTGATTTCCTGTTAATATTGGATTTGATGAGTTCCCGGTTTATTCGTGCTTTACCTGCCTGAATGAAATGCTCAATAAGTACATCATCCAGCTTTTCATCCGGCACATCCTTGAACGTATTTACGAGGGCGCTCCAGTCTGATTTAATTTTTCCACCATCTTCTTCAACGATTACTTCTTCCGCTTTTTCTTCAAAGGCAGGTTTTACTTTTAAATTAATCCCGGCCCCTTTTACTATATAAGCGGGAATATTCAGCCTCAATAATAATGAAGTGCTGTCTATCCAGCTATTGCCGCCTTTCCAACCTGCAACATTCGGAGGAAAGAACAATACCTGCCCCAGTGCCTTTTGCAGATCAATTAGTGTTTTTTGTTTTTTAAATTCGAGACCAACTGTTTTTTTATACCTCACAATAAGCTCAACCGGTGAGCATATTTTAGTCCCAATATTTTCTTCTTCGAAAAACCAATCCGAAGTAAATAATTGCCTCATTAAAATACTGATGTCGTATCCTGAACTGAAAAATGTTTCAGTAAGTATTTCTACTCTGTTTGTATTCACTATCGGATTTACAAACTCACGGTAGATCTTGGTACACAGGTAACGGGCGGTTTGTTTATTCTCAAGTAATTGATCAATAATATCATTCCCGTTAAAATTTCCTTTCTTACCCATAAACTCCTTTTCACCATCATCATGAACTTTTTCGTTGAACTCATATTCCCATAATTTGTTGTGCGACCATCCTGTAAAGGCGCGCGCGGCTTCTTTAATGTCCTTTTCGGTATAGTGTCCTTCGCCCAGTGTGAAAAGCTCCATTACTTCGCGGGCAAAATTTTCATTCGGGTGATCCTTCTTATTCTGTTGATTGTTGAGGTACATGATCATAGCAGGGTCTTTGGCAATGGCATGCAGCATT
>JAEUTS010000217.1 GCA_016787005.1 Bacteroidia bacterium | reverse complement strand
GTCAAAGATTCTTCGATTGATTTTCCTTTGATCAAGCCTGCCACACTATTTATATTCTCTATTTCAATCATTCTAGTTTGGACTAAAACCACATTTTATCAATTCACTCTCTTTTCAACCAATACCGAGGTTATCCGGTTTAACTCTTTTACCTTATTTGCAAAATCACCACTAAGCTCAGCTCTTATCTTACCCAGGTTATCCAATATACTTTGCGTCTCCTCAGGAAAAGAATCGTTCAATACTTCTTTTACACGCTTTGCCATTGTTGGCGACTTTCCGTTTGTAGAGATCGCGATCTTGAGATCACCTTTTTTAACAATCGAAGATAAGTAGAAGTCGCAAAGATCAGGAGTATCCGCAACATTTATCAATATTCTCCTGGCTTTCGCTAATGAAGCAATTTCCGCACTCAACACTTTATCATTCACGGCGGAGATAACAAAATCCATTTCGTTAAGATCTGTCGCTTCAAATTTTTTCCGGATGATCTTTGTATTGGGAAACTTAGCGGCAAAATCGTTCAGTTCAGGCAATATGCTTTCTGCAATAAGTGTTACATCTGTCAACGGGCTGTTATTCAACACAGCACTGATCTTTTCTAAGCCAATAATACCGCCCCCAATAATAAGCACACGAAAATTTTCCAGCTTTAGAAAGACAGGAAATAATGTATTGCCTCTATTTGACATTTCAGACATTTTCTATTTTTCAATTTTAAATATAGCATTCCAGGTTGCCAACTGTTCATCGTATTTAGGATGCAATTTTACCACATCGCCGATCACGATAACGGCCGGTACACCAATGTTCTCTGCTTTTGCAACACTTTCAATCGAGCTAATTGTGCCTAACACTATCTTTTCATTTGGCAATGATCCGTTTTGAATAATAGCTATTGCGGTATTTTTTTTATTGTTCGACCTATACACTTCCGCAATTTCGTTAAGCTTACCAACTCCCATCAAAATAACTACTGTGGCATCCGTCTTTGCGGCAATGGCCACATCTTTTGATAATTCACCCGACGAAGTTGTTCCTGTGATCACCCAAAAACTTTCGCTGGTACCTCTATTGGTCACAGGAATTCCTTGCAGGCCAGGTACACTTATTGAACTGGAAACACCCGGAATATACTCCGTCGCAATATCGTATTTAGCTGCATATTCCAATTCTTCATAACCACGGCCAAATACAAAAGAATCCCCGCCCTTAAGTCTTACAACATTACCATGTGTCAATGCCAGGTCAACAATGAGCTTATTGATCTCTCCCTGGGTGAATGAATGTTCGCCCTTTCGTTTACCAACAAATACTTTAAGTGTTCCGGGAGGTGCAAAATCCAACAATTCGGGATTCACCAGGGCATCATAAAGTATTGCCTTTGCCTTAGCCAGGGCAGTTATACCCTTTAGAGTAATTAACTCGGAATCGCCGGGACCCGCGCCGATCAAAGTAAGTTTAGCTTGAATTTTCATTTTAAACATTTTTAATTATATGCCTGTACTAACTGTTTTGCAATTGCTTTTCCCTATACGTTTTTGACAAAGCAAGAAAAGCTTCCGCTTCAGCAAGATACTTAACAGCGAATTCTTTAGCGGGTTCGTTCTTGTTTATCTGTAACACATGTGTTTTAAAATCAGGCACGAAACTGATCAGTCCCGGAATAACATAATGCTTATCAAAGTCATTAATGATACCATGTTGTGTATTACAGTTTACCTTTTTGTCAAGCAACAAGGCTTTTGCAGTACTTACAAAAACACTGTAGCTATGGTAAATGCTGTCGGCATATTGTTCCTGCGCTAAAGATTCTTTTGCCCATCCGTATTTTTCTTCCGCTTCGTATAATAAAGTAGCTACGAGATCTATCATAACACCGGCACATTCTCCTACACCAATAGCCGTTGAATATTTCACATCATGTCCCCAATCCACAAAATCATCATCCTTCAATGTTGTAAGATCCGCAAATGGTTTTAGCAAGGTGTAAAAATATTTTTCTGTTTGACGTACATAATAGTCATTAAAGTACTCACCCTCATTCGAGTTATTCTCATAATCATCCAACAACGTCCTTAAAACCTGTAATGCACGCTTGCTTGGAACCTTCAACACCTTATCGGCTACCCTGCCCTCGCCATTACCAGTTGTTCCGCCGCCTATTAAAACCTGTAAAGCAGGTAATACATTAGTTCCCGACTTAAGTGAACTCCCATGAAAACCAATATTGGCAATACTATGCTGACCGCAGCCATTCATACAGCCGCTGATCTTTATTTTTATATCTGAATTAAATATCAGGTCAGGGTATTCTTCCCGAATCACTTTTTCAAGTTCGCCGGTAATACCTGTACTGTTTGATATCCCAAGGTTACATGTGTCGGTGCCCGGGCAAGTTGTTATATCACCTGTACTGTCAAAACCGGGATTGGCTAAACCAATCTGATCAAGTTCAGTGAAAAGATTCTTAAAATAATCCTTTCGTACAAACTTCAACATTAAACCCTGGTTAATTGTGATGCGAATGTCATCAGCAGCATACTTCTTTACAATATCTGCAAGTATTCTGGCCTTATCTGTTTTAACATCTCCTGTTAAAACTTTAATATACACTCCATAAAAACCTTTTTGTTTTTGCTCAAATACATTGGTCTTTACCCAGGCTTCATACTTAGCCTGATCTTTTATTTCAACCAGCGCAACCTTGTTTTCGGCGGGCGCGACTGTTTCCGGATAAACATCATAATTGATCTTATATTCCTTTACTTTCAGTGCCTTCTGTTCCTCATTTACCAATCGTACCATTTCTTCAAAACCCAGTTTATTGATCAAAAATTTCATTCTCGCCTTGTGGCGGCTTGTGCGTTCACCATACCTGTCGAACACCCTTAAAACGGCTTCGGTATATGGAATGATATGATCTTCATGCAAAAATTCGTGAGCGGTTTTAGCGAGAAAAGGCTGAGCACCCAAACCTCCACCGATCATGACTTTAAAGCCCCTGACCTCCTTGTTTCCCTCTTTCTTTACTTTGGGAATAAAACCGATGTCATGCATATACACAAAGGCTGTATCCTTATCACTGGAAGAGAAGGCGATCTTTATTTTTCTTCCCATATCCTGACAAATGGGGTTACGCAAAAAATACTTAAATGCTTCCTGGGCATAGGGACTTACATCGAACGGTTCATTCGGATCGATGCCAGCTGTAGAGGATGCTGTTATGTTTCTTACTGTATTTCCGCACGCCTCACGCAAGGTGATATTATCCTGCTCAAGCTTGGCCCACAATTCAGGAGTTTTATCAAGACTTACATAATGTATCTGAATATCCTGGCGGGTCGTTAAGTGCAGATTTTTGGTTGCATATTCGTCGGATATATCCGATATCCTCAACAACTGCTTAACACTCATCTTTCCATAAGGGAGCTTTATACGAACCATCTGAACCCCTTGCTGACGCTGACCGTAAACACCACGGGCCAGGCGAAGGCTCCTGAATTTTTCCTCGTCGATGGTTCCTTCACGAAATTGACGGATCTTTTTTTCCAGATCAATAATGTCCTTTTCAACTATTGGATTTTCTAATTCTGTTCTAAAACTTTGCATGTGTATTTACATTTAAAATTACCAGTCTCATCCAAACCTCCTGTGTCTAATCAGCCTCAGCTAAGCCGAGACATCTTCCCCAAATATTAAGTATAAACAAAAGTAAGTTTTTCTGTCATGTTAAAAAACTCTGAAATTCTTTAAAATGCCTCATCCGTCCCGCTTTGGCGGGACACCTTCTCCAATTGGAGAAGGAAGAGTTTATCATTAAATAGTTGTTTTTTCTTTCACAAGTTCCTTTTTAAGTTCTTTTTTAGCAATAACTGGATTTATTTTACCGGTATTCACTACAAATGCTTTTTCAGCATCAAGAATCGCCCTGTTCTTTATAAGGTTTTTCAGAGGCAAGGTGCCAATCACATAATTATGCTGTGTACCCGAAAAACGCTCTGTAATAGTTGTAAAGCCCAACTTCGGCAATATGCTGTCATTTGTATAGCGCAGGTATACTTCCAATTCAATATCGGTTGAGTAAGCAAGTTCCTGGTGCTGCAGGTGTCTTTTATATTCATACCTGTAGTTATACCTGAGCGCGGAAATATCAGAAAGAACCGCCATCCCGGTTGGGTGTCCGCCTGCTCCTTTGCCCATAAAAAACTGGGTATCTGAAAAGGCTGCTTCAACAATCACCGCGTTATATTCGTTCTCAACATTGTACAAATAGCCTTTAGGTTTTACGAACTGGGGAATAACAAATAATGTGATGTTTTTTTCATCGATCTTCTTTGCAGTAGCCACCAATTTGATCTTATATCCTTTTTCCTTTGCATATTGAATATCAAAATCAGAAAGATTTTGGATACCTATATTTAACACATCTTCAGGTTTGATGAATAAACCAAAACT
>JAEUTS010000210.1 GCA_016787005.1 Bacteroidia bacterium | reverse complement strand
AACCGCTCAAGCAAAAAAGAATATATGAAAAGTATTTTCATTCTTGTTTTCTCGAAGTTGTTTTATGTTTTTTATATGCTAGTGGTTCCCTGTGTGTTTTTTGGGTATAATTTCCTTCCTGTATTAACAGGCTTCCTGGTCATGCACATGATATGTGGATTAATCCTTAGCATTACCTTCCAACTCGCACATTCTGTTGAGGACGCCTCTTTCCCTTTGCCAAATGACAAAAGTGAAATGGAGAATGATTGGGCTATACATCAGATAAATACTACGGTTGATTTTGCACGTAACAACCGTTTTCTGAATTGGTATTTAGGCGGATTGAACTTTCAGGTTGTACATCACCTTTTTCCTACTATTTGTCATGTACACTATAAAGCTCTTTCAGATATTGTAAAAAGCACAGCCGAAGAATTTGGCATCCCGTATCTCGAAAACCCTACGCTTGGAAGCGCCATCCGTTCTCATCTCCTTACACTCAAGCGCCTTGGAAATGAGATTTCTCCACCGCCATTGACCCCGACAGCCTGATATATAGCCTGAATTTACTTCAAAACACTAAAAATTAGCTATATTTATCTTTCCAATTAACAACCATTTTGTCATTTCGATTGAAGAATCAGTTTCACTCAAAAGGGCATTAAAAATTAATCCTGTTTATGAGCAAACGCATTATTAAAAAAGTCGCCATACTTGGTTCGGGCGTAATGGGATCACGCATTGCCTGTCATTTTGCAAACATTGGTATTGAAGTAATATTGCTGGACATTGTTCCGAAAGACGCGGCAGCAGACAAAAAATCACGCAACAAAATTGTGAACGATGCGCTTGCTTTCGCGCTTAAATCGAACCCATCACCCATTTACAGCAAAACATTCGCGAACCGCATTACCACCGGCAATTTCGACGACAATATGAAAGACATCGCCACATGCGATTGGGTAATTGAAGTTGTTATTGAGCGGCTGGATATTAAAAAACAAGTGTTTGAGAAAGTGGAGCAATTCAGAAAACAAGGCTCGCTTATTACTTCAAATACCTCTGGTATTCCGATTCATTTAATGAACGAAGGTCGAAGCGAAGATTTTCAAAAGAATTTTTGCGGAACGCATTTTTTCAATCCGCCCCGTTATTTAAAATTGCTGGAGATTATACCTACTCCAAAAACATCACCTGAAGTAGTTGACTTTTTAATGCACTATGGTGAATTATACCTTGGCAAAACCACTGTATTGTGTAAAGACACTCCTGCATTTATTGCCAACCGTATTGGTGTATATGGCATCATGAGCCTGTTCCATTTAGTAGAAAAAATGGGATTGACAGTTGAAGAAGTTGATAAACTTACCGGCCCCGTATTGGGACGGCCAAAATCAGCCACTTTCAGAACCTGTGATGTTGTAGGGTTAGACACATTGGTACATGTGGCCAATGGCGTTGCCGCAAGTTGTCCGAATGATGAAGCCAAAGCTGAATTCGCCATTCCCGGCTTTATTGCTAAAATGGTTGAGAACAAATGGCTGGGTTCAAAAACCGAACAGGGTTTCTTTAAAAAGGTTAAAGGTGCAGGAGGAAAAAGTGAGATACATGCACTTGACCTTAAAACACTGGAGTATAAGCCATCTCAAAAAGTAAAATTCGCTACCCTTGAAGCCACTAAGCCCATTGAGAACCTTCGCGACCGTATGAAAGTGCTTATTACCGGAAAAGACAAGGCCGGCGATTTTTATCGTGCCATGTTTTTTGGTTTGTTCTCATATGTTTCGAATCGCATTCCTGAAATAACCGACGAGCTTTACAAAATAGATTCAGCCATGAGTGCCGGTTTCGGCTGGGACCTCGGTCCGTTTGAAGCCTGGGATGCACTTGGTGTTTCTGATACAGTTAAGTATATGGAATCCGCAGGTAAAAAGCCGGCTAAATGGGTAAATGAAATGATCGCTGGTGGTTCCACCACTTTTTATAAGGTCGAAAACGGCGTTCGCAAATATTATGATATCCCATCCAAATCTTACAAGGCAATTCCGGGAACTGAAAGTTTTATCATTTTGGATAATATACGCGCCAACAAAACTGTTTGGAAAAATGCAGGTACTACGCTTACCGATATTGGTGATGGAATTTTAAATCTTGAGTTCCATACAAAAATGAATACCATTGGCGGAGAAGTGATCGGAGGTATGAATACGGCCATTGATATGGCTGAGAAGGATTTTCAGGGCCTGGTGATCTCCAATGAAGGCGCGAATTTCAGCGCAGGAGCGAACGTAGGCATGATATTCATGATGGCCGTTGAACAGGAATGGGATGAACTTAATTTTGCTATCAAAGCGTTTCAAAACTCTATGATGCGTGTACGTTATTCTTCCATTCCTGTAGTTGTTGCACCTCACAATATGGCCTTAGGCGGAGCATGCGAAATGAGCATGCACTCTGATAAGGTTGTTGCACATGCCGAAACCTATATGGGCCTTGTTGAATTTGGTGTTGGACTCATACCCGGCGGCGGCGGAACAAAAGAGTTCGCTGTGCGTTTAGCGGATGAAATAAAAGAAGGCGATATTGAATTAAATGCTTTTCGCCAGCGCTTCCTAACCATTGGACAGGCACAGGTATCAACTTCCGCTCATGAAGCATTTAATTTAGGTTATCTCCGTAAGGGAAAAGATATGGTAGTTGTTTCCCGTAACCGTTTATTAACCGAAGCAAAAGCAGAATGTCTGGAAATAGCAAAAGAAGGTTATACAAAACCAGTTCAGCGCAGAGATATTCGTGTACTTGGCAAAACAGGATTAGGCCTGGCTTATTTGGGTGCCGATACTATGAAAAGCGGCGGATATATCTCTGAACATGATGTGAAGATCTCGCAGAAGCTGGCGTTCGTATTATGTGGCGGTGATCTTTCTGCACCAACAATGGTGAGTGAACAATATTTGTTGGATTTAGAACGGGAGGCCTTCTTGTCATTGTGTGGAGAGAAGAAAACTCTTGAGCGTATTCAGTCAATATTAGTTGGAGGAAAAGTTTTACGCAATTAATAAATAAAAATAAAATGCCACTAAATCACGAAAGCACTAAATTCCACAAAAAAGGGAGTTGCGTTTTTATAACCATTTAGTGGGCTTTAGTGTTTTGGAGTTTTGGTGGCAAAAAATAATGACTCAAATCTCATATCTCAAATCCATTTAATATGAACGCATATATAGTAGCGGGATACCGCACAGCTGTAGGCAAAGCCACAAGGGGCGGGTTTCGTTTTACACGTCCGGATGACTTAGCAGCAAATGTGATACAACATTTGATGAAATCAGTTCCGAATGTGGCTGCTGAGCAAATAGATGACCTGATTGTTGGTAACGCCATGCCTGAAGCCGAACAAGGCCTCAACATGGGCCGCCTAATCTCCTTATTGGCATTTGATACGGATAAAGTTCCCGGAGTAACCGTAAACCGTTATTGCTCCTCAGGATTGGAAACCATAGCAATGGCTTCTTATAAAATAAACGCCGGGCAGGCCGATTGTATCATTGCAGGAGGCGCTGAAAGCATGAGCCTAATACCAATGGGCGGCTGGCGCATAGTACCGCATGCCGATGTAGCCCTCGCCCATCCTGATTATTATTGGGGTATGGGATTGACTGCCGAAGCTGTAGCTAACGAGTATAAAGTATCGCGTGAGGATCAGGATAAGTTCTCTCTGAATTCTCACATGAAAGCCATTGCGGCGATCAAAGAAGGAAAGTTTAAAGAACAAATCGTTCCGATCAAAGTAAAAGAAAACTACATAGACGAAAACGAAAAGCGTAAAACACGTGAATTTATAGTTGATACCGATGAGGGCCCTCGTGCCGATACAAACATTGAAGCGCTGGCTAAGCTAAAACCTGTATTTGCCGCAAAAGGAAGTGTAACAGCGGGGAATTCTTCGCAAACCTCTGATGGTGCTGCTTTTGTGATGGTGGTAAGCGAAAAATTCATGAAGGCGAACAACTTAAAACCTATTGCGCGGCTTGTATCGTATGCGGCGGCAGGGGTTCCTCCCCGTATAATGGGTATTGGCCCGATAGCCGCTATTCCAAAAGCATTAAAAATAGCCGGCCTTAAACAAGACCAGATTGACCTGTTTGAATTAAACGAAGCTTTTGCATCACAATCTTTAGCTGTTATCCGTACCCTCGGACTTAATCAGGATATTATTAACGTAAACGGCGGAGCAATTTCATTGGGCCACCCTCTTGGCTGTAGCGGAGCAAAACTATCTGTACAGATTTTTGACGAACTGCGTAAGCGTAAAAAGAAATATGGCATAGTTACGATGTGCGTTGGGACAGGACAAGGCGCAGCCGGCATTTTTGAGATGCTTTCCTGAAGAATTTGCCGGTTGTGAGTTGTTTGTTGACAGTTACGATAACAACCGATAGCTAACAACCAATAAGAATAATCCCTTTGCGCATAATAAAAGATCATCCAGTCGTATCATTATTTCTCCTTCTCGTTCTATTACTTTCTCTTTTCGCTAAGATCATTGATTTCAATGGCCTTTACGGCGCCGACAGTTATGAATATGTAAGATACAGTATAGCGTTGAAAGACTATCTTACG
>JAEUTS010000163.1 GCA_016787005.1 Bacteroidia bacterium | reverse complement strand
ATCAATAATGTAATCATTCTGCTGGCCGCGCTGCAAAAGTTGTCCATCGATATATACTTTCTCCGAACCCGATAGGACGATGATGAATTGTTCTCCTTCAGCACCCCTCAAAAAATAGGGTCCCTGGTTCTTTTCAATTCCGGGTATTATATTGCGTGCAAACTTTCCCCGTGAAACGGCCGCGCTCCCGGTAATGGTCATTATACCGGTTTTGGAAGAATCCTTTTGAGTAGGTGTTGTTTCAAATCGTGTTGTGAAATTCGCGCCTTGTGCTTTTTTAAAATAGCGCATGAAATAGCCTGACTGATTGGCTATCTGGTAGTCGCCGGCAATTAGTTTTGTCTTTTTATCATTCAGTTGAATGAATACTTTGTCAAACTCCTGTAATTGTTGCGTATTTCCTTCGGGTTGTATGGGAATGTTGTTATCCGTTGCGGCAAGCAATACTTCAACGTTATCGGACAACTTTCCAGCTACCTGTAAATTCAGATTTGAGTTCACAACAATATCCTGGTTGTTGCCAAAGTTTATACCGCGCGATATACTACCATTCTTAGTCAGCCCCTCGGTTTTAAAAATATCGCCGGAAGGTTTATCAATTACATATTGGAACGGATTTACAGCCCCGGATCGATCAGGTTGAATACGCCTTATATCTTTATGCTGAATAATTTGACTAAAGTTAAACGGGAAAACACTGTACAGAAAATTTAAAGTGTCACTATTTACACCCATCTCATTTAGTTTATTACGATAAATATAAATTTTGCTTTTGGAAAGATCAGTTTTGTAGAATGCGGTATCAATTCTCATTTGCTGATTATTAGTTATAATGATAGTTCCGGGGATAATACTTAAGGTATCCAACAGTATTGTATCGGACAGCAAGGGGATTATTTTTTTTCGCTTATTATTAAGGTTCTGGGCAATTGATGAGTTTATTGAAGCGAGTCCGAACAATAGAATGAAAGCTATTGACAGATCACATTTTTTAACGTTATATTTTTCTTTTTTTACCACTAAGGGTGCACTAAGTAAAAACTTAGTTCGTTCTGTAACAAATCTACAAATTAAAACAGGTAGCAATTCTACCGGAATAGAGGTCTGAATAGTCTGAAAATAAAAACGATAAGATCAATGATTTATTGGTATTGGTGGTTCAATACAAGTTTAAATTACATCATTTATTGCATTAAATTGACTATATTTATCTAATTCATTTTCAACCTGTTGTGTATTCAATTGTGCGAAATATGCAACTTTTTTGATTAATCAAGTCTTTGGTATAGGTGCAAAGCTATGCTATTGGACGCAGCAGTAATAAATATGGACCTGAACGTTCAATTAATTGATGACTGTAAGAATGGCAGCAAGAGCGCGTATGAAGAATTGTACAAGCTATATGTAAAGGCGATGTATAATGTTAGCATCCGCATAACAAATGATCGGGAAGAGTCGGAAGATGTTTTGCAGGAGTCATTTTTAAGTGCTTTTCAGAATATAGATCGCTTAAAAGAAAGAGCGTTGTTTGGAAGCTGGTTGAAAAGAATTGTTATAAATAAATCGATTGATTCGGTCAAAAAAAGAAAAGAGAAATTTGTTTCTTTCGATGATATAAGGGAAAAAGATGTTGCCGAAGAAGAAGCTGCTAATGACGAAAATGAAGTTGAATATGACATTGAATCAGTCAACAAAGCGGTGCAACTTTTACCTGATGGTTTCAGAACCGTTCTGACATTATATTTATTTGAAGATTACAGTCATAAGGAAATAGCGGATGTAATGGGGATAAGTGAAAATACATCCAAGACACAATATTTAAGAGCCAAGCAAAGATTAATTCAATTGTTGAAAAGGAAATAGTTAACATGACCGACAAGCTAAAGCAATTTGTACAGGAACACCGCGATCAAATGGATGTTCATGAGCCTTCTCCGGAAATGTGGAACGCTTTGAATAAGCAGTTGATGAAAAAACCTTTTTTGAAGGGGCTTCTTCAAAATAGTGTAGGAAAGTTGCTACTTGTAGGAGCAACAATAGTTACTGCTGTTGCGGTTTATACATTTACTTCCAATAAAGAGGATCAAAAGAATAAGCAGGAAACAACAACTTATCCAGAGTCAAATCTATCTGAAAGTAAACAATCGCCTCTAATTGCAGATGACAAGATTTCAGGTGATGATTCCGGCAAAATGAATGAAACAATAAGCGGCACTCAGCTTTCGGGCGCAAAGCCCGAATCAACAGTAACAGATATAAAACACCATACTGTAATTGTGTACTATAACCTGGATCGTATGTCTGGAGGAGGTGTGAGTAATAATTTTTACAATGGTGCCGGAACAAAAATTGATCCGCAGGCTTCATCAGCTAACAGTAATGGACCTTCTAAATATTTTGTTTCTACGGCCATTAAAAATCTCACATGCAGCGGCAATAAGTCAGGGCAAATTGATATAACGCCGATCGGTAATAAAGAGTCCTATTCATTTCTTTGGCTTCCGGTTAATAAAACTACAGAGGATATAAGTGGCTTAAGTGCAGGTACATATACCTTGTCAATTGCAGATTCTCATGGTTCTGTAGGTACGTTTACATATACAGTTACCGAGCCTGCTCCTGTTTCATTATCAGTTTCTTCTGAACAGGCACATTGTGGTTTGAATAACGGTTCGGCCTCGGTTGTCGTAAATACAGGTGGTCCCGGTCCGTATATCTATTCATGGAATAATGGCGGGAATGATGCGTCTATCAATAATCTGGCAAGCGGATCGTATAATGTAACTGTAACTGATAATCTCGGCTGTAAAGGTGTTGCATCAGTTAACGTTGGAAGTGTTTCCGGTGTAAGGTCTGTATTTACCGCTTCGCTTCCGGGTGAAAATGCTCCCTTAAAGGTTAATTTTTCCAATACCAGCTTTGGCGCAACTATGTGGACATGGAAATTCGGAGATGGTGAAACTGATTTGAACAGGAATACAAGTCATACGTATGCCAGGGAAGGAACATACAATGTTTGTTTAATAGTTCAAAACACAGCAGGATGTAAAGATTCATCATGTAGTAATATTATGGTGAATCCCGCCCATTCGATTATGGTGCCGAACGTATTCACACCAAACGGAGATGGCAAGAATGATAATTTTGTAATAGCAACAAAGGAAGTTGAAAAAATTGAAGTGTATGTTTATGATCAGTTGGGGGCAAAGGTCTGGGAATATTCCGGCCCGGTGGCTGTGTGGGATGGAACCACAAATACCGGTAAACCTGCTATTGATGGCAATTATATTTATGTATACAAAGCCTACGGAGCAGATGACAAAATTGTGGAGAGCAAAGGAATTGTAAGGCTTGCACGATAAGTTTTTGTAAATAGGGATTCTCTCATTGTAAGCGCCCCGGATATTTCCGGGGCGCTTTATTTCCTCTTTAGCTGAGAATTGGATCAGGGCGATGTAAGGGTAATGATTGTACTGCAGCCATTTTTATCTGTAATCTGAATATTATATGCACCGGGGCAAAGATGATTTTTATATCTTTTAGTATATCCGCCTGAGGCGGACCATAAGTAATTGTAGGGGCCGGTTCCCCCGGTTGCAGTTACAATTATCCATTCCTTGCAGCCGCAATCAGAACAATTGGCAGTGCCTTTAACAAATTGTCCGACAAAGGGTGGGGGAGATGTTATTGTGATAGTTGTAGTGGTGCTGCAAACTCCATCAGTTACTGTAACTGTATATGTTGAAGCTGATAATCCTGTAAATGGGACAACTGTTCCGGTTGTCGTTCCATTTATGCCATTGCTCCAATTATATGTGTAGATGCCGCCGGATCCATTGCTGATATTGACACTTGCACTTCCATTAGTTCCTCCATTGCAGGTTGTTCCGTTAATTAATCCTGTTTGTGCCGATATCGAACAGCCGCATGAAA
>JAEUTS010000159.1 GCA_016787005.1 Bacteroidia bacterium | reverse complement strand
CCCTACATTGCTTACTGTTGCAATACCCGTGTTGGTGCATCCGTTAGCATCTGTTACTGTTACAGTATAACTTCCAGCATACAAGCTTCCGGCTGTGGCACTTGTTGAGCCTGTACTCCAGCTATATTTCAATGGCCCTGTACCACCGGTAGCAGAAGCTGTAGCCGATCCGTTGTTAACACTGCAACTGGCATCGGTAGTGGTAAATGTAGGGGTGTTTACCGGAGGAGGTTCGGTTATTGTGATCGTTGCAGGTGATGTACACCCATTCGCGTCAGTGGCTGTTACAGTATATGTTCCCTGTATAAGATTGCTTTGTATTTGTGTGGAGGTGCCTGTACTCCATACATAATTGTGTGGCGATGTTCCTCCCGTAACAGTTGCTGTTATGCTTCCATCGTTGCCACCACTGCATTTTACATGATTAATAACTGATGCAGAAGCCACACCACCGGGAATATCACTTATTGTTGCGGTTGCAGTTGTAGTGCAATTATTCGCATCTGTTACCGTACATATAATGGCGATCGCTGTAAATCCCCCTGCCGTTTGCCCTGTGGCCCCTGAAGGCGACCAGGAGAATGCATAAGGCCCTGTTCCTCCCGTAGCAGCCACACTTGCGCTTCCATTGGCATTTCCACATGTCGAAGAAACCGTGCTGACAAAAGCTACAATAGCGGAAGGCTGTGTTATTATTACGGTACTTACCCTTGTGCAACCTAAAGCATCTGTTACACTCACAGCGTATGTGATTGGTGACAAACCTGTAACTGAGGTTACACCAGAACTTCCGTTACTCCAGTTGTATGTCAATGTCCCGGTACCCCCGTTGGCGACAACTGTAGCTGAACCATTATTGCCTCCATTACATGATGTAGGGAGTCCTGTCAAACTTGTTATTGTTGGGGCCGGTGTATTACTGATTGCCACAACGGTTGTTTTTGTACAATTTTTTGAATCAGCTACTACAACTGTGTAAGAGCCTGCTCCTACCCCACTGATTGTTTGTCCCGAAGTTCCGTTACTCCAGAGATAGCTAAGTGCACCAGTACCGCCTGTTCCTGTAACAGTGGCGCTGCCATTACTATTTCCACAACTCGCGTCGGTTACTGATGGGCTTAATGAAATAACAGACGGTTCCGAAACAGTAACGGAAGCTGTTTGCGTACATCCATTCGAATCGGTACTTGTGACAGTATACATTCCCTGAACCAGGTTATTGGCTGTAACAGTATTTTGCGGAGGAAAAGAACTCCAGGAATAAGTATAAGGCGGTGTTCCGGTGGAAGCGTTTGCTGTGGCTGTTCCATCTGTTCCTCCAAAGCAGCTGACAGCGGTTCCTGAAGCAGTTAATATAGTTGTGGGATGGAAAGTAACCTGAGCAGTAGTTGTTCCTGTTGCGCCATTCACATCCGTGACTGTGATTGTATATGTGGTGGCAACAACAGGACAAGCAGTTACTGTAGCACCGGTCGATGAACTAAGGCCTGAAGCCGGCCCCCATGAATAAGTGTAGGGCGGCTTCCCCAAGCTTCCGGTGGCGGCAAGTGTTTTACATTCATTCACGCAAACCGAACCTCCTACCACTGCTACAGATGGATTACAATTCGGTAAGGGAATAAATGTTGTCAATGAGTCGAGGCAATTATTAGCGTCCCAAACGGTTACTTTATATGACTGATTTACGGTTAGTCCTGAAAGATCTTCAGATGTGGGCCCGGTTCCCCATGTATATATATAGGGAGATGAACCACCTGTAACGGTAAGGTCAATGGAAGAAGTGTTGGCCGTGCAACCCGGCGTGGGTGATGAAGTAAGCACAAGCGCAGGAGAAGCCGCAATTGTAACTGAAACGTTAGCAATACACCCGCTGTTATCAGTTACTGTGGCTGAACATGCTGTACCGGCTGCCAAGCCATTAATGGCTTGTGATTTTGCGGCATTACAACTCCATGAATAAGTATAAGGCAATATTCCACCTGAAGGATTTATTGTTGCAGTTCCCGTATTTGTTGATCCGCATGTTTTGGTTGAAGTTGAAGTTGCGGTCAACACACCCGGATTGCTTATAGTAACAACATCCTGTACCGTGCAACCGTTGGCATCGGTCACAGTAGCCGTACAAGTGCCGACAGGAATTCCGGTCACCGTGGCAGCTGTTGCCGATGTGCACGACCAGGAATATTTCAGGGGAGCTGTTCCGCCGGAAGCGAATACCCGGGCTTTTCCGGTGAATACACCTGCACAAGTCATAGTACTTTGATCAAATATATCGTGATTGATTATTGTGGGTTCCGTAACCACTATTGCACCTGTAGCTGTGCATCCATTCCCATCAGTTACAGTTACAGTATATGTTTGGCTGCCCTTTAAATTTACGGCAGTTGACGTTAACTGGCCGGATGCATTAGCGCTCCACTGATAGTTTTTTGTGCCGGTACCACCGGTTGCAACTACTGTGGCACTTCCATTCGTTCCTTTAAAGCACGAAGGACTTGTTTTAGACATTGTTAACGCTAATGCCTGCGGACCTGAAAGAGTGAATGCAAAGGTTCCTGTACAACCATTGGCATCTGTTGCAGTTACCTGGTAAAATCCTTTTGATAAACCGGTAGCAGGATTGCCGATAAATTGAGGACTTGTATTCCATGTATACGCATATGGAGCGACTCCTCCGGTAGCAGCAGCCAGAGCCGATCCATTAACAGAAGTGGCGCAGGATACATTAGTCGGAGTAGCTGAAACATTTATTGTAGTCGCCGGACTAATTGTTACAGTAGAAACAGAAGGGCACCCATTCGCGTCACTCACCTTCACCTCATATGTTCCCGGAGCAAGACCGCTTATACTTGAAGTAGTTTTACCGCCGGGGCTCCACAAATAAGTATACGCACCACTTCCATTGGATGCAGTAACAGAAGCAGTGCCATTTGTTGCGCCACAGGTTGTTACATCCGTTTTATTGGCAGCCAATGTAATAGCGCCTTTACCTGCAACTGTTACGTTTTTTATTTCAACACAACCATTCGCATCGGTAACAATAGCGGTATACGTTCCGATATTAAGTCCTGATATCGTCGTACCTGTTTGTGCCGGCGTAGTTGACCACTGAACATTATATGGAGCGGTACCTCCGGAAATACTTACGGAAACTGATCCGAGCTGAACAGGCTTATTGGTGCAAATAGAAATTATCTTATTTGTACCGGAACTTGCAACTGAATATGCACAGGAACAGGATCCGGGGGTAAAAGTATAAGTCGCTCCTGCGATCTTAGAGATGTCGACCCCGCCGCAAAGAATCGCCGATGGACATGTACTGCCAACAGAGGTGCTGCCGCTGCAGGAAGAAGAACTGGAACCGGAAAAATTATTGCAATTATTGACAACCATATTAACGCAACTTGCACAGGGAACGGTCCAGGTTATTTTTCCACATCCGCCGGCCTGGCAATCCGCGGGTGTTGATGTTGGCGCAAGCGTCATCCCGCAAGGGCGACAAACATCCACATTAACCGTTATTGAAGTTGAATCGTGGCATGCAGGATTCGTAGCATATGCAATCAATTTAACGGTATACGTTCCAGTTGAAGGGTACGTGTGAACGGGAGCAAATTGTGTTGAAGTTGTACCATCACCAAACCTCCATAAATAACTCACTCCACCGACACTGGTATTAAAAAAAGTTACTTCATGCGTATTGCAATTGGTCAAAGCACCGATCGCCGAAGCAAGACTTACTATATTGCATGGCACCACATTGAATTGAAAATCCCTGGTTGAACTGTTGATCACAACCCCATTTCGTGTCTCAGTTACGCAAACGCCGACAACAAACTTTCCGATTGTTGAAGGTGTTCCCGACAACTGTCCTGTAGTTGGATTAATCGTCAGGCCGCCTCCCATTGGATTTGCTGCGGTATAGGGACTGGTAAAAGGGTATGGCGTATATGGAAAATTTGCGCCTTCAAGCGGTGTACACAATGAGTATGTTAACCCATCTCCATCCTTATCAGTGGCCGAATGGTCAAAATTAAATGGAAGACCTGCGCAAATATAAATTGGCGGCCATTTCTTGAACTGCGCACTACTGTTGCAGCTTGCCTTGGTTACATCGGGAATAAACGTTGTATATGAACCATCGTTTGCCGGCCCGTTTATTATGCCTGCATTTCTGCAACAATCGGTATTTGCAAGCTGATACCCACCGGGAATCGGAGGTAACGTCACCGTCCCTGTATATTCCCCCGCCTGGATACATATTCCCGAAGGTGGTGTTGTGCAAGCATTAGGCGCATTACCCGGCAAAAAAGTGGTATCGCCCAAAGGAAGATTAAGCGTCTGAACCTTTGTCCCGCTTGAATTATATATGTCAATAGCAACAGCGTTTCTCAACGGAATACCTGAACAATCCCTGTATACTTTTAATGTTATTTTATACTGATTATTACCTAAACATTGATAATACAACTCTCCGCCTGCGATATGACTGGCACAAATATCTGTTGACAAAAAAATAAAACTAACGAAAAAGAAGATAAGGATATTTTGAAAGTATTTAGTCATTTAAATTTTTTTTGAGTTGGGGTCTGAAATTACAAATTATAATTAATGCGCCGTATGCTTTGCAGCAAGGTCAATTCAAAATTGTGATCCGAAAAAGCAATTGAAATTGAATTTTGGATTAATAGTAAATACCAAAAAGACTTCACTCTAATTCATTTCGATTGTTGTATTTCTTTCCATAAAGGCTTTAAACATTATTTTTCTGAATAAATTTTGTATATATTGAATAATGCCCACTTCAGTAGAAACGGAATATTGAAAAACCAAGCACCTACAAATAGTAAGGGGCTTGAATCCCCAAAATTCCTATTTGGATAACTTTTAGTTGATTTTGCCGTGAAAACATATCTATTTTGAAAAAAAATGCGTAGATTAAGTTCATTATTCCTAAATAACCATTTGTATTGAAGTGACTTTTACAAAAAAAATAAAACATTTACTATCAAACAGTTGGCTAATATTAGCATTAGTCCAACTTCACTTATTTGCTACCCCAAAATCAACAGCTAATTTTTCAAAATTAACACCACTTTGTCCACTTACAATAGGTACTGCTTTTACACCCGTTTCATGTGACGGTGGAACAAACGGAACAGCATCAGTAAGTATTTCAGGTGGAAGCGGTAATTATAGTTACGTATGGAGTGTTGCAGGACAAACCGGGGTAACGGCAACTAACCTGCCGGCCGCCACCTACACCATAACAGTTACTGATAATACCGGTGGGTGTACCGCCACCGCATCCGTTACAGTTACACAGCCATTACCCGTCGGTCTTACAACAATACAAAAAAACATCAGTTGTATGGGCCTTTCGAATGGAACAGCGACGGCCAATCCTACAGGTGGTAACGGCAGCTTTACCTATTCCTGGAGCAATGGACAATCAGCTAAGACCTCCAGCGGTTTAGTTGCAGGATCGTACACTGTAAAAGTGACTGACCAGAAAGGGTGCTCGCAAACCATATCTGTCACGCTAACCCAGCCAACTGCGCTGACCATTAGTGCAACCAAAACAAATGTCCTTTGTTTTGGCGGCAACACCGGAACCGCAACCGCGACTGCGGGCGGGGGTATTATACCATACACGTATGCATGGAGTACCTCTCCTGTTCAAAGCTCAGTAGCAGCAACAGGACTTTCGAATGGCGGATATACCCTGACAGTTACTGACGCAAATGGCTGTACGATCACGACCTCTGTAAATATCACTCAGCCAACTGCACTTACAGCCAGTACAACCAAAACAAATGTATTGTGCTTTGGCGGCAACACAGGAACAGCAACTGTAACAGGCGGCGGCGGGATTACAGGATACACCTATGCATGGAACAGTACACCCGCACAGAATACAGCTTCGGCAGCCGGACTCTCCAATGGTGGATATACAGTAACTGTTACTGATGCAAATGGCTGTACGATTTCCACAGCAGTTAATATAACACAGCCTCCGCTTTTAACCACCACAACTTCTTTCATTAATTTAACCTGTTATAATTATGGTAATGGCAGTATTACAGCTACACCGGCGGGTGGAACAGGGAGTTATACTTTC
>JAEUTS010000416.1 GCA_016787005.1 Bacteroidia bacterium | reverse complement strand
CGCATAGCCACTTTAATATTGTGGATTTTACCGGGTACATAAATTTTCCGGGAACCTGTTAGTGCATCACGCGTTATGGTGTTTTGATCAGGTGTTTTGTCTTTCTTCATATTTCAAATTCTTAATTTTTCATTTTTAATTTTTAATTCTTAATTCTTAATTCCTCTTATCCCCCTTGTGTGGCGCGTATTATGGTTATTTTATCGTTCTCTTTTAATTCGTATTTGTTCCAGTTTGTTTTTGAAACAACGTTGTTATTTACAGCAACAGCAATTCCCTGCTTTTCCGATAAATTTAATCGTGCAAGCAAACCGAACAGCTTTTCCTGTGTTTCTGTTGTTTCTGTTTTATTATTTACAATCACGTTCATGCCAAATTTGCATCTAATCCATTTGTACGCATAAACCTTCAGGGGTTACGAAACGATTGAAGCGAAATGCTTCTCACTTTTTCCTCCGCAGGCATTACCCTGTTCAGGTTCGTAGGGTATGATCTCAGTCCCGTTAATTGGGGCACCCCTAAAGTTTACTTATAACGAATGTAGGATAAAAATTGTTTTTTCAGGAGAATTACTTTTAAAACATATTAACAGCTTTAAACATGATCTGCTTTGTTGTCATATGAAGATCAGATTACTTCTGTGCCGTTTGAACCGAAATTTCTACCGCTTACTAAATCCTGTAATTTTTAACTGATTTTAATGATTATCATTGTAGTATGAAGCAACATTTACTGCTGTTTTTTGTTCTGTTTGTTTTTGCTGCCCGAATGTTCGGGGGACAAGAGGGAGTACAACCCGACAAAAAGCACATATTTGATATTGCCTCGGGGGTATCCTGGTCGGCTATTGACATTGATCAGTATTCGCAATTCAGAAGGGCCAAGCCCGGTATGCACGTCAAGACATTCATGAATTTCGGCAATTCAATGAAGTTGTCGGGGGAGTATACATTGCATTTTATGCACGATGATAATCCATCCTGGAAAAACATTCATTCAGGTAACATTGATATAAATGCCTATATGCTTGGTGATATTACCAATTCGCGTCTTGGGTTTTTCGCATTTACCGGTCTGTCTTTGCTTAAATGGAGAGGTAATTTTACAGGCTTGCGGGATGAAAAGCACGACGGCGTTTTGCGTTTACGTGATGAGGAATTTCAATATTATAAACTTATGGTTAACCTTGGGATCGGGATTGAACGACAATATAAACGGTTCTCCCTGTTTGCCGAAGGCAAGTTTCGCTTTGCTAAAGAATTAAAAGTTATAAATGTCGTGATCAATGATGTTTTTTATTGCTTTGGAGTTAAAGTTCCGGTTATGCTTTCCACAGGGAAGAAAAGTGATAAAACACAAATGAATAAAGGCGGCAAGAACCGCATCCCCGGTGATCGCTACCATTGGTTTTAATGCAATTCTCCGTTCCTGAAAATTACCGCCATCGTTTTATATACATTTAAAATATTCGAAAGGCTGATGGCATGAATTGCAGAACCAAAGTGCCTTGCAGGGAGTGGATCCGAACTGGCTTGTGTGTTGGGTCTCTTTTGAGCCGCACCAGGGACAATGAATTTCCTTTTTGCTTTCTGAGAACAATGCTGATTTCTCCGATGAAACTTTTTCAGGAGGGGCAATGCCGTGTTTTCGCATTTTTTCTTTCGCCTCGTCGCTTATCCAGTCTGTTGTCCATGAAGGAGAATAAACCGTTTTTACCTCCACGTCATTAAGTCCTTTTGTTTTCAGGGTCGACACGATATCGGCCTTGAATAATTGCATTGCGGGGCAGCCCGAATAGCTTGGTGTAACTGATACTGTCACTTTGCTGTTGCTAACTTCAACATCCCTTACCAAGCCAAGATCAGTAATGCTTATTACCGGAATATCAGGGTCGGGTATCTGTGAAAGATAGTTCCATATTTCTTCTTTACTAACTACCATTTAGCACCGGGATACGCTCTTTGAAGGTATTGTAATTCACAAAGTATATGTCCCAGGTGTTCGGTATGGTTGCCGTCATATCCTCCTTTATACATATGTCCGTGCGCCGGGATAGTAAGGTTTGCCAGTTTCAGTGTTTCCTCTACACTACTCTTCCATTTCGGATAAAGCCCGCTCAGATCGGTTATGATTTGGGCTTTAATGAGTTCTTTGTCGGTCTCATTCACCACAAACATATCCGCGGTATACCACCACAATTCATTCAACGCCTGTTGTGCACGAATGCGGCTTTCTTCTGTTCCGTTTCCAAGACGAATGACCCACTCGCTGCTGTGCCTTAAATGATACTTTATTTCTTTCAGTGCTCTTGCGGCAAGTTCCGATAATCTCTTATCGCTGCTTGCAGAGAGGGTTTCGTATAAATATTTAGCGAAGGTGGAATACAGCAGTTGTTTCATCATAGTAAACGCGAAATCACCATTGGGTTGTTCGGTTATAAGTGAGTTAAAATAACCCCGTTCATTACGCAGATATGCAATGTCATCAGCTGTTCTGTTTTTTCCCTCCAGTTCTGCAGCATATTCATACATGAATTCTGCTTGTCCGAAATGGTCGAGAGAAAGATTGGTCATGGCCAAATCTTCTTCCAGTATAGGTCCGTTACTGCACCATTCAGCAAGGCGTTGTCCTAAAATTAAATTGTTGTCACCTAACCTCAGACAAAAATTATAGAGTGCTTCTTTTGTGTTCATAGTGCTCATTTTTGAAACTTGTTTACATATTTTTTACTCCTTCGGGTACTCTGTAAAAGGTAGGGTGGCGATAGACTTTGTCATCGGCCGGGTCAAAAAGTTCGGCCTCATCTTCGGGAGCGGATGCTGCGATATTTTCGGATAACACTACCCATATACTGCGTCCTTCTCCGCGCCTCGTATAAATGTCGCGGGCATTTTGCAGTGCCATATTTTTGTCGGATGCATGAACACTTCCCGCGTGTTTATGTGGATTTCCGCTTTTGCTCTGTATAAATACTTCCCATAAGGGAAGCTGGTTGTCTTTTGTGCTCATTGTTTTATTTTTTAGTGTGTAACTAATTCTTTTTTCGTCCGTGTTTCATTTTCAGCGAAGGCCATAGCGGCTTCACGAACCCATCTGCCTTCGTTGTGAACTTTAATATGGTGTGCAAGTCGCTGCTTATTACATGGGCCATTCCCGTTTATAACTTCATGAAACTCATCCCAGTTTATCTTGCCAATATCCCAATGTCCGGTGCTTTTATTAAATTTCAGGTCCTTATCAGGAACTGTTAACCCGATGAAATGGGCTTGGTCAACTGTTTTATCAATGAACCGCTGCCGGAGTACGTCATTGCTTTCACGTTTTATTTTCCATCTCATGGATTGTTTAGTATGGCTGGAATCATTGTCCGGCGGCCCGAACATCATGAGTGATGGCCACCACCAGCGGTTCATTGCATCCTGGGCCATTTGTTTTTGTTCAGGCGTTCCATTCATCATTGTCACCATGATCTCATATCCCTGGCGCTGATGAAAAGACTCTTCCTTACAGATACGGATCATACCTCTGGAGTAGGGGCCATACGATGTCCGCTGAAGTGATATCTGGTTAACGATTGCCGCTCCGTCAACCAGCCATCCGATCGCGCCAATGTCGGCCCATGTAAGGGCAGGGTAATTAAAAATATTGGAATACTTGGCTTTGCCTTCATGCAATTGCTGAATCATTTCATCACGGTCAATGCCCAATGTTTCGGTAGCGCTATACAGGTACAAGCCATGTCCGCCTTCATCCTGTATTTTGGCCAGCAGAATTTTCTTCGCGCGAAGTGATGGGGCGCGCAGCACCCAATTCCCTTCAGGCTGCATACCTATTACTTCCGAATGCGCGTGCTGCGACAATTGACGGATCATGGTTTTCCGGTATGCGTCAGGCATCCAGTCTTTAGGTTCGATCTTTTCTTCCTTATCAATTTTTGAATTGAACCGGGTTAATTTTTCTTCTTCTGTCATATTGTTTTGTTTTGAGAATTATTTCGCCTGAATGGTATTGCTGCGGGCTGTTCTTTCTTTTTCGTTAATGTTTTCGCCCCAGTTTTTTAATTCCTCATCCGACCACAGATCGGGAAAGAAAATTCTGCGCTGGTATTTAGGATGCATGTATTTTTTCCAGTCACTTCCCCCGGTTGCTTCGGCAGTTTTGCCATTGCTCTCTAAATATTTTTCGGCGGCGTAATAATGCGCCATTACCCAGGTTATATTTACAGTGTGATCATAATGCCGCATGGCATTTACCAGGTCAGTGTTTGTTCTGTCTTTTTCAGGAAGGCTTTTGAATTTGCTCCACAGGTTTATAGTATTGTATTCTTCCATCTTTCTGATGAATTCATCTTTATGTCTTTCTTCAAACAGGTTAATGAGTGTTGATTTTTTACCTGTCGCATGGTCTTTACCCGCTGCCTGCCAGTATAAGTGATTGTAAGCATGTTCATACGGTGTATTTCTGTCAATGTTGGTTCTGAACCTGTAATCGATAAGGTTGATGAGTTCGGTGGACGCGAATTCAATTAAACGATATTGTGCGCTTTGAAATCCGCTTGCTGGAGTAAGTGTATTCCTGAACTTCAGGTATTGTTCAGGTTGCATTCCATCCTTCATGATACTGAACGAAGAGGAAAGCATATCGAAATACCGGCTTATTCTCAGTAATTTTTCAGTGAAAAAGGCGACCGTAAGATCTTTGTTTTTCGAGACCTGGCCAATCTCCCAAAGTATCATCTTAAATAACAGTTCATTTATCTGGTGATACATGATAAACACCATTTCGTCAGGTAAAGTGGTGCGTTGTGTCTGGAGATTAAGCAGTGCGTCGGTTTGAATATAATCCCAATATGTAATGGGTTTGCTCCAAACCAAACCTTCTAAATGAACATTCGGATCCTGACCAATGTTTTTATACTTCGAGTTGATCCTTTCAACAATAGCTTCCTGAATTTCGTTCATTATTAGGAGTTTTTATTTTACTTTTTTTCCGAATACCTGAAGATCTTTTATGTCATGTATGTAAACCGTAATGCAAATGGAAATTTATTATCAACGCACTAAATTTATGAGCATTATGAAATTTTCGTGATGATTTAGCTCATAATTGAATATGATTATTATCAGGCCAGCCGGTAATTGAAGTGATCTGCACGTTTTTGTAATAAAACCAGCCACTTAATAAGTTAAATATACCATTCATGCTATTTTAGCAGATTGATCATATCTTACCATTATATTTAGGCACGGTCATTGATATCTCCTAACCAATATTTGTTATTTATGGAAAATAAAGGTTCTGTGCCAAAAAATGAGATCAAAACAGTTCGTGATGTACTCGCAGATGGTTTAATGCAGGGACATGTTTTTGTGAAAACACTGGGAGATGTTGGTAATATTCAACTAAAAAATCACCAGGTTAAAATGTTGAATAATGCAATTGGGAAGAAGGACTATTATGAAATTAAAAGCATTATTCTATCGAATATGAATAGAGATCGTAGAAAAGCAGGCCGCTGAGTTAAATTAATTCCAAACCTTGTAAAACAAAAAACCCTTACGAAAACTGTAAGGGTTTTATATTGAGTGGTGGTGCCCACTGGAATCGAACCAGTGACACAAGGATTTTCAGTCCTTTGCTCTACCAACTGAGCTAGGGCACCTATTAAGGGGGGCAAATCTAAACATAATTTTGATTTCACCCAAAAATCGGACTGGTTTACGCTGCATTTGTTATTTTTGGTTTATGAACCTTGTTGCCGATGTTGGAAATACACGTGTTAAGATCGCTTTATTTGAAGGCGACGTGTTAAAGTATCATTATTTTTTTTCTTTGGAAGAAACCGATGCTATTTCCGCGTTTATAAAAGTGCAAACACCTAACCGCGCTATTGTTTCATCGGTTGTTAATAATGGCGGAGAAATTATAAATGGTTTAAAAAGTGCCGGCTTTTCTGTTGTGGAATATACTTCTAAAACAATGATACCTGTAAAAAATTTATACAAAACACCCGATACACTTGGTAATGATCGTATTCCGCCTGTTATTGCAGCGCAAAAGCAGCAGCCGGGTTCAGCTATTTTGGTGATCGATGCCGGTACATGCATTAAATACAATTTTTTGAATAAACAGGCCGAGTATTTAGGTGGCGCCATATCGCCGGGATTAAATATGCGTTTTAAAGCCCTGCATACTTTTACCTCGCGTTTGCCGTTAATTGAACCAGATGCAGCGTTCAATAGACTGATCGGGACCGATTCGCGTGAGTCGATCCTGGCGGGGGTGCAAACCGCAGCAGCAGCGGAGGTTAACGCAATGATAGATCAATATGTTCAGCAATTTCCGGGTGTGAATGTGTTCCTTACAGGGGGCGATATGGCCTTTTTTGAGAAACGCATAAAAAATCCCATCTTTGCTGACCCCAACCTGGTTTTAAAAGGATTGAATATTATTTTAAACTATAATGCCTGAGGCAGCGTAATCAAATTAAAGGATGATCAGATCAGCAAAGTGTTTTATTCTTGCCAGCCGGACGGGTAGGTCTCGCATCTCACATCTCAGGTCTCATTTCTCAATTTTCACTTCGGCCTTCTTACTTCTCACTTCTTACTTATTTTCTCAATCCGTTACCACTTCGCCCTACTCGCGTTATGGAATAGGTGAGATAAGAGAGAATGGGTACTCGCAAAATTTTTCTATGGCCGGTTTAGGTACAGCCATGCAAAATGATACGACCACTCCGTTCAATATCAACCTGGCCAATCCTGCTTCTTTTCCATTTATTCGCCTTACAACTTTTGAAACGGGGGTTAGCAGTAATACTTCTAAATTGTTTTCGAATGGACAAAGCCAGCTGACGAATGCGACCTCATTCGGGTACATTGCATTCGCTTTTCCGATAACAAAATGGTGGGGTTCGGGCTTTGGCTTGCAGCCATTAAGCAACGTTGGTTATAACGTTACCGATTCGAAAGTTATTGATAGCATAGGCACAGTAGACTATCTTTATAATGGTAACGGCGGTGTTAATAAGGTATACTGGAGCAATGGGTTTAAAGCAGGTCGCTTCTCATTCGGTGCAAGTGCGTCCTATTTATTTGGTCTGATCGAAAATACACGTAAGGCCATTATGCCGGCAGGGCAGGGTTACTTTAATACAAAGACAATACGCCGTACAAATGTGAACGATGTTTACTTTGATTATGGTGTTCAATACGGTTTTACTATTGATTCACTCCGCCATCGTGATCTGCGCGACAATGTGCGTATCGTTTGGGGCGCTACGTTTACGGCCATGTCAGATATCAATGCTATAAATAACATCCAGTCTGAAAACTATATTCTTAACGGATATGGTTATGATATTCCACGCGATACCATCGAGATCATTAAATACCAAAAAACCTCCATGCGCTTACCGGCAAGGTTCAGTACAGGTTTAACTATCCGTAAAGGAGATAAACTGACAGTGGGAGTGGAGTATACTATCCAGAATTGGTCCGATTTTGAAATGAACAAAGTAAATGGCGGGTTAAAGAACAGTTCAAAAGCAATTGTCGGCATTCAGTTCATCCCTTCCCGTAAAACGGACGTCAACGTGGGGTATTTTAAAAAGGTATATTACCGTGCGGGTTTCCGGTATTCAAATCTTCCAATTGAATTCAAAGGAACCCAGCTTAATGAAGCCTCTTTCAGCATTGGTTTTGGTTTACCTGTCGGATGGAATAAGCACATGTTCCAATATAATGTACTTAACATTGGTTTAGAGGTTGGCCAGCGCGGCAGCAATACAATGCTTAAAGAGCAGTTCTTCAATGTACTTTTGGGTATTTCCCTAAATGATCGCTGGTTTGTTAAAACTAAATTCGATTGAGTCATTCATAATCCGGTAATGTGTCGTTTCAGCTTAGTTGGTTTAGGTATCTTTTCCATTCTTGTATCCTGTAAGAATGATATTGAGACAATAAATATTGTCACCGCGAAAAGCAATTTGCCTAACGAGACCGGAAAGAATGTCGAGATCATTTACAGTGATTCAGCGAGGTTGAAAGTGAAACTTACAGGACCAGTGATTGAGCATTATTCAAAAGATACGGCTTACGTGGTTTTTCCAAAAGGTATGCATGTTTTATTTTACGACGACAGCGCTAAAGTGAAAACAGAGCTTACCGCCAGGTATGGCGTACGTTATGAAGGCTTAGGACGTATGGAAGCGAAAAATGATGTGGTCCTTGTAAATGAGAAAGGCGAAAAGCTGAACACGGAAAAGTTGATATGGGATGAACAAAAACAGTTGATCTATACTGATGCTTTTGTGAAAATTACGAGAGCGGATGAAATAATGTACGGCGACGGCCTTGAGTCGAACCAGGATTTTACCCGGTATAAAATAAAGAACATAAAAGGAACTTTAGCGGTTCACGACGAACAACAAAAGAAATAGTGATATGAAGAACGAACATAAAGTGCTTCGCATTTTGGAAATTGTATGGTTGGTGATAGGGTGTATAGGACTTATATCGTTTACTTATGCTATGGTTACCGGTAATAAGGAACAGGCCATTTATTTTTTGGTTTTCACTTTTGTTTCAGGCGTAATGTATGCTGTACGTAAACGTCAGCGTAAGCGGGTGACTCCAACGGAAGGGTCATCGGAAAGCAAATAGCTGCTGCGTGAATGCACGACAGATTTTCTTTTGGCATTAAAAAATATGAGGCGTTTTCCTGAGACCTGTTTAGGTTTTTTTTGTACTTTTAAGAAAAACAAATACCATGAGCGTTGCTGTTGTAAAAATACCTGATACTAATTTAGCAATATTCAAGAAGCTGATGAAAGCATTAAGCGCAAAAATCAGCGTTGTGAAAGATGAAGATGCCTATGAAAAAAAAATAATGCTCAAGCTGATCGAAGAAAGTGATGATAGTGAGGTTGTTTCGGAGAATGTGATTAGAAAAGATTTTAAGAAATATGGAGTTGCGCTATAGGGGCTCATTCAGACGAGACTACAATTCCATAGGTAACAAAGAATTAATAAAGGCGCTGAAGAAAACAATTGTTGAGATCAAAGCCGCAAAGAACACTTCGCAAATTTCCCGCCTCAAAAGATTTAAAGCACGCTCACATAATTGGTATAAAATTGAGAGTCGAACAGTGCATGGGGGTAAGATTTACTGGATACTATGCGTGATCAGGAATAATGTTGTTGAACTAAGACGTGTAAAACCGGAAAGTTTTTTCAAGAAAAATTATTAGTCTTTCCACTTGTCCCCATTGGTTGGCCGACAAGTAATTTTCAAAAGATATAGCTCTTTATTACTATATTCGTGTTGATCAACTAACTAACAATTAATGAATAAATTTCGTAAACAAGATGCCCTTGATTATCACTCCCAGGGCCGTCCCGGTAAGATCGAAGTTGTTCCTACCAAGCCTTACAGTTCCCAGCGTGACCTTTCATTGGCATACTCGCCGGGCGTTGCCGAACCTTGCCTCGAAATTGATAAAAATCCGGAAGATGTATACAAGTATACAGCAAAGGGTAACCTGGTAGCCGTGATATCAAATGGTACAGCTGTGCTTGGTTTAGGCAATATCGGGCCGCTTGCTTCGAAACCTGTAATGGAAGGGAAAGGTTTGCTGTTTAAAATTTTCGCTGATATAGATGTGTTTGATATAGAGGTTGATTCAAATGATGTGGAACATTTTATAAGTACTGTAAAGGCCATATCGCCCACGTTTGGCGGCATAAACCTGGAGGATATTAAATCACCGGAATGTTTTGAGATTGAACGGAGGCTGAAAGAAGAATTGAAGATCCCTATCATGCACGACGACCAGCATGGTACCGCGATCATTTCGACAGCTGCACTTATTAATGCCTGCGAAGTGGCTGGTAAAAATTTAAGTAAAGTGCGTATTGTTATAAATGGTGCGGGAGCATCCGCTATTTCATGCGCTAAGTTATACTTATCAGTAGGCGCTAAAAAAGAGAAC
>JAEUTS010000410.1 GCA_016787005.1 Bacteroidia bacterium | reverse complement strand
TGTTTTTTCTTGGTGCACAATTGGCACTCAATAAGTCTGAAATTCGTTCAGTTGACCACTTCAGTAAATTCGTTCATTCCGGCGAGTATGTTATTGCCCAATTGACCCAGCCGCCCGTAGAAAAAGAGAAAACACTTAAATGTCTGTTCATTATTAACGGAATTATAAGAAGCAGCGGAGTTGAACACGTAAACGGCAATGCATTAGTATATCTTCAAAAAAGCATGCAGGCTTCTACCTTAAAATATGGCGATGAAATAATTTTCAGGTCTGATCTTAAAGAAATAGCACCTCCCCAAAATCCCGGAGAGTTTAATTACAAACGTTATTTGTCATTTCATAACATTTTTCATCAGCAATATCTTAAAGAGGAACAATGGAAGCTGTTGAATGTAAATGCTGGAAACAGGGTAATGAGTGCTATATATGACACACGAAATAGTTTACTCCGGAAACTAAATGAATCGGGGTTAATGGGGCAGGAGTATGCCGTAGGCGCCGCACTTATACTTGGCTATTCGGATAAACTTGATCCTGGTACTATCAACGCTTATGCCGGCACAGGCACATTGCACGTATTATCAGTTTCAGGCTTACACGTTGGATTGGTGTATGTTGTGTTTAACTTCATACTTGTTTTTTTTGAACGCTTTAAACATGGGATATTCATAAAGGGTCTATCAATCATAATATTATTGTGGGCTTATGCAGCGCTTACCGGTCTCTCACCTGCCGTATTGAGGGCAGCAACCATGTTTAGTTTTATGGTGGCAGGGAGATCCATTAATCGCAACATAAATATTTACAATACACTGGCCGCATCCTGCTTTGTGTTGCTGCTTTTTGACCCATTTTTGATCTTTGATGTGGGCTTCCAGCTTTCATACCTGGCTGTGGCGGGAATCGTTTTTTTGCAACCCTTGATTTATAATTGGTGGAACACAACTAAATGGCTGCCCGACCAGGTTTGGAAAATAATTTCGGTCTCAATCGCAGCGCAACTGGCTACGTTGCCACTTTGTTTTTTTTACTTTCATCAGTTTCCCAATTATTTTTTGTTGTCAAATCTTATTGTGATACCGTTGTCAACCCTCGTTATCTATAACGGGATACTTGTTTTTGTATTGAATGATATTCCCTGGCTGGGGGCAGTCTTAAGTAAGGTGCTTAATTACTTATTGGTTTTTTTGAATAGTTCGGTGAAATTTATGGAGCAACTGCCTTATGCAATGTGGGAGGGTGTTTCAATCTCATTTACAGAGACAATATTGATATATCTGCTTATAGCTTCAGGTATATTTTACCTTTTAAAAAGAAATTATGTCGCCCTGGTAACCTCGCTAATTACCGGTGTGGTTTTACTGTCGGTTAATTTATTTGAGCGGGTAAAGGAACGACAACAACAGAAACTTATCGTTTATAATATACCTCACATTTCGGCAATTGACCTGGTTGACGGAGATAAAAATTATTTTATTGCTCACGCATCACTTTTAACAGAACCGGGAAAACTGAATTTTCATATTCTACCTAACCGCCGGAGTTTGGGTATAAGAGAGACAAACTTAGCCAATAATGACAGCTTCAAAAAAATCAGGTCAGGCAAAAAAGTCGTTGTGCATTTGACCAATAAAGATCAGGTTGAAGAGCTGGAAGGGTTAAAAGCTGATTGTATTATACTATCATCAAATTGTGAGCTTAGTCTTGTTGAACTGGCTAAAACAGTTTCATTTGATCTGCTTGTGTTTGATTCAAGTAACTCGATGTCGCATATAAGGAAGTGGATGCATGAGTGCCGTATTCTGCATAAGAATTATTATAATGTAGCGGCCGAAGGTGCTTTTATTATGAATATATAATACATTTATGATATTAAAATAAACAGAAATGAATTTATTCAGATCCTTCATCCTCGCTATTGCTTTAGCGCCGGTACTCTTCGCGCAAAAGGAAGATTCGCTCATGATCAGAAAAATATTTTCTGAGGTGCTCACCAAAGGACAATGCTACTCTAATCTCGATTATCTGAGCAATAGTATCGGTGGAAGACTTAGCGGATCCATCCAGGCGCAAAAGGCAGTGGAGTGGGCTGCTAAGGCTATGAAAAGCGCAGGCAGCGATACCGTATTTATGCAGGAATGTATGGTACCACATTGGGTGAGGGGCGAGAAGGAGGTTGGGAAAATAATTGTCGGGAGTAAAGGTGATGTGATGAACATTTGCGCACTCGGAGGTTCTGTGGGTACACCTGCAGAGGGTATTACAGCTCCTGTCATTGAGGTAAAAAGTATTGAAGATCTTTATAAGATCGGTACAGAGTACATAAAAGGAAAAATTGTTTTCTTCAACCGGCCTTTTGATAAAACGGAGATAGATCCATTTAATGCATATGGCAAAGCCATCGATCAGCGCTGGAAAGGCCCGAGTATTGCGGCAAAGTTCGGAGCTGTAGCCACAATCTGCCGTTCTATGACAACTGATATAAATGATTTTCCTCACACCGGTTCAATGACCTATTTTGACAG
>JAEUTS010000281.1 GCA_016787005.1 Bacteroidia bacterium | reverse complement strand
CCGCAGCGTATGCATATCGCATGTACTTTAGTTACATATTCGGCACAGGCCAGTAATGAAGCCATGGGTCCGAATGGTCGTCCTTTGTAATCCATATCCAAGCCCGCAATAATAACGCGTATGCCTTTATTGGCAAGGGTTGTACAGACTTTTGTAAGTCCTTTGTCAAAAAACTGGGCCTCATCAACACCAATTACGTCTGTTGCAGTTGCTTTCTTCAATATTTCTGATGAGTCATTTACCGGCATAGAAGGGATTTCGCTGTAGTTATGGGAAACTACCTTTTCTTTATCGTAACGGGTATCTGTGGCGGGTTTAAATATTTCAACTTTAAGCCGGGCAATTTGTGCCCGTTTCAACCTGCGTATAAGTTCCTCTGTTTTACCCGAAAACATGGAGCCACAAATAACTTCGATACAACCTTTACGGAATAATGAGGAGGATGTGTGTTCAACAAACACGGGCTGAGGAGTTTTAACATCTTAAAGTTAACAAAAGAATTGAAGGTGCTGTTCCGCCGGGTATTAATGAAAGTATTTTTGGGAATCATATACGTTGCCATGGAAAAACTTGTGATCAATGATGACCTGTATCTTTCGGCCCCGATAGATGCCGACAAACCTGCTTTGGTGCAATATCTTAATGACGAAGACATTTATCGCAATACATTGCGTATACCTAACCCCTATACAGAAAAAGATGCGGAAGATTTTTTGAATCAATGCAGGGAGAGACGGAAGAAATATGGCCGTAATTTATCCTGGATCATCCGGAGGAATAACGGGGAGGCGATAGGTTGTATCGGGTTTCAGCTGAATTATGGCATTGATTCGCACCGTGATGAACTGGGATATTGGATGGCTAAGCCTTACCGCGGCCATGGTATAATGACTAAAGCAATAAAACGATTCTGTGACTATGGTTTCAGTTATATTGGTTTGATAAGGATAGAGGCTGTTGTTTTTGAAAACAACAAGGCCTCTGAACGAATTCTTCAGAAAAATGGCTTTAAGCATGAGGGAATGATGAAGAAGGTTTACGAAAAAAAGGGCCATTATATTGATGGACAGATGTATGCCCTTGTGAAATAGAAGTACAATTCGCCTTTCTAAATACAAAGCTTTATTCATCCCGGGTTTACGATCAAAGGCCTTTTCAATAATTATTGACGGGGCTTTTTAATTTAGGAAACGCCGCAGGCCCACTCTGGTATTTTGCTATTTTTGAAGGAGTATTTAGCTATATTTAGACAGGATTAATGGTTAACGGAAAGATATGCACGAAAAGATAGAACACCTCAATAAAAAAATTGCTGAAGCACAATTGGGCGGTGGTCAGGCCCGTATTGATTCGCAGCATAAAAAAAAGAAATTAACAGCGCGGGAGCGCTTGCATTTACTGTTAGATGAGGGGTCTTTTGAAGAAATAGGCATGTTTGTAACGCACCGCTCAAATGAGTTTGGCCTTGAACGCGAAAAATATTTGGGCGATGGAGTTATAACGGGTTTCGGAACCGTTAATGGCCGTTTAGTATACGTTTTCTCACAGGATTTTACTGTGTTTGGAGGTTCGCTTTCTGAAACACATGCCGAAAAAATTTGTCGCATTATGGATCTGGCCATGCAAAATGGCGCTCCTGTTATCGGTCTCAATGATAGTGGTGGTGCACGGATACAGGAAGGCGTGGTTTCATTGGGCGGCTATGCCGATATATTTTATCGAAATACGAGGGCATCAGGAGTTATTCCCCAGATATCTGCCATTATGGGCCCCTGCGCTGGTGGTGCAGTTTATTCTCCCGCAATAACCGATTTTGTTTTGATGGTCGAGAATACCTCGTACATGTTTGTTACCGGTCCCAATGTTGTGAAAACGGTTACGCATGAAGAGGTAACATCGGAAGAATTAGGCGGCGCTTCTGCCCATTCAAGCAAATCGGGGGTCACACATTTTTCGTGCGCTAATGAAGTGGAATGTATCAACAACATAAAGCGCTTGCTTAGTTATATACCGCAAAATTGCGAGGATGATGCCCCGGCTCTTGAGTATGAGATTTCAGGAAACGAAAAACGTACACAGCTTAATTCTATTATCCCGGAAAATCCCAATCAACCGTATGACATGCGGGATGTTATTAATGGGGTAATTGATACAGGTTCATTTTATGAAGTGCATAAGAATTTTGCCGAAAATATTGTAGTGGGTTTTGCCCGCCTGGGGGGAAAAAGTATAGGTATTGTGGCTAACCAGCCGGCATTTTTAGCGGGGGTTTTGGATATTAATTCATCAGTCAAGGCGGCACGTTTTGTTCGTTTTTGTGATTCATTCAATATTCCTTTGTTGGTGTTCGAGGATGTACCGGGCTTTTTGCCGGGCACTGATCAGGAATGGAATGGCATCATTTCCAACGGCGCTAAATTGCTGTACGCCTTTTGCGAAGCGACTGTTCCGCGAATTACGGTTATTACACGCAAGGCTTATGGTGGAGCGTATGATGTGATGAACAGCAAACACATTGGCGCTGACATGAACTATGCATGGCCTTCAGCGGAGATCGCTGTGATGGGAGCCAAAGGGGCCGCTGAAATAATTTTCAAAAAGGAAATATCGGAAGCGAAAGATCCTGTCGCTAAACTAAAAGAGAAAGAGCAGGAATACATCCGGCATTTTGCAAATCCTTATCGCGCGGCCGAGCGGGGCTATATTGATGAGGTCATTTTACCTGAAGATACACGGGCAAAACTGATCAAAGCATTTAAAATGCTGGAGAATAAGGTGGATGTATTGCCCCGCAAGAAGCATGGAAATATTCCGTTGTAAAAAAATAATTGGCAAAGGGCAGTTTGCAATTGGTAATGAGATTTCTGCCAAAGCCAGCTGTTTTTTCAAACCTCATTAATTATGAACATCCTTCTGATTGGTTCCGGTGGCCGCGAATGTGCATTTGCATGGAAGTTGGCACAAAGTTCGAAGCTTAAAAAACTATTTATTGCCCCGGGGAATGCGGGTACACAAGCATTTGGAACAAATGTCGCTATCCCGGAAACCGACTTTGAAGCCGTTAAGAAATTTGTACTTGAAAATGGGGTCAATATGCTCGTTGTTGGTC